>CAYPEZ010000064.1:0-1649 GCA_964409985.1 uncultured Candidatus Saccharibacteria bacterium | reverse complement strand
AGTGGATACACCGCAGTCGTCTCAGAGAAATTTGTCGTCAAAAGATCCATGTGCTTCTCTCCAAAATATGACTTATAGAGCTCGACTGCCTTTCTCCCACCAAGAGTAAGGATGCTGTTCCCTTTGGACTCCGTCACACGCTCAGGCATTCCCACCGGAATAAATCCATGTGTTGATGCTGTAGCGATGGTACATGATCCTCCAAACAAGAGTGCAGTTGCGCTTCTCGTGTGAGCTGCTTTATCTCTATATTGATATGTTTCGCGATAAAGAAGATCATCTCCTACACCAACCCCAGTCATCCCATGTAATGTTTCTTTTGCTTCCGTACACCCAGAAAGAAAAGCTTGAATATCCCCAATGAATGGATCAAGAAACAAAAGAGCATGATGAACGGATGGAAGAAGTTCTTGGGAACGTCGAGCAAACTCACCTCCAGAACCTTTCGGATTTGCAAGGAGGTGATGCACCGCGGAAGAGGCAATTCGAAGTTGGTCAGACGCAAACAACATAACCACACCGCTTGATTCACGCGCGAGACCCTCTGTAGACACTTCACCTGCTGTTGAACCTCCAGCAAGAGGGACTTCCGGGAGCACAGAACATACCCCCGAAAGAAACTGATCTTGATCGAATGCGAGTGACGCAAAGACAAGACCTCCAATAGGAGAAAGCGATCCGAGCCTTGTTAGCGCATCTTTTGCGGCGTCTCTCCCTGCAATAAATGCATCATGTTCAGAGGAGATTCCAACGCCAACTTTGATCATACGAAAGAACGACGCCCTGGGTCACCCCATGACTTTGTCGATACAGACAGTATATCACCGTCCTCTCCTATGCCCGACGAGTTCTCCCCTGTTTTTTTGAGGAAAGAGGGGTGTGCTTCTTTTGTTTAGAGCGTCCCAACGAGAATGACACAACACCTCCGGTCAGCTCCTTGATTTCATCTCGAATAATGGCGGCAGTCTCAAAATCAAGTTCAGCAACTGCTTCGCGAAGTTGCGCTTCTTTTTCTTTTACGAGAGCATCGGTCTGATCTCCGAATCGCGCTCGATCAATTGCGACAAGTCTTTGCACGGCGCTCTCATGAGTTTTTGTAATGCCTTCGGTAATATCTTTAATATTTTTTGTAATCGTTTTTGGAGTGATTCCATGTGACTCATTGTATGCCATTTGTAACGCACGACGGCGATTTGTTTCTTTTACGGCAGCCAAGAGAGAATTTGTCATATGATCGGCATAGAGTATAACTCTTCCCCCAGCATTGCGTGCAGCACGACCAATCGTCTGAATGAGTGAAACTTCTGATCGAAGAAACCCTTCTTTGTCGGCATCGAGGATCCCCACAAGCGACACCTCTGGGAGATCAAGACCTTCACGCAAAAGATTTACCCCGACCAAACAATCAAACTCTCCTTTTCGAAACTTTGTGAGGATGGTGATTCGCTCAATGGTTTTCACGTCGCTGTGAAGATACTCGGCTTTTACTCCTTTCTCTTTCAAATATGTCGCAAGGTCTTCGGCCATTTTTTTTGTGAGGGTTGTGACGAGAACACGCTCTCCCTTCTTCACAACACGCTCTGCCTCTTCGATGAAGTCGGGGATCTGTCCTCCGTGTTCTCCTTTTTCGACAACGGGACGTACAATGA
>CAYPEZ010000063.1:0-2461 GCA_964409985.1 uncultured Candidatus Saccharibacteria bacterium | reverse complement strand
GGTGTGTATGATAGCACCGTGGTTGAACGCCTTCGTAAGGCTGGTGCAGTGATCATGGGCCGCACAAACATGGATGAATTTGCCATGGGAAGTTCTAATGAAAACTCTGCCTATGGGGTAGTAAAAAATCCTCATGACCAGTCGCGTGTCCCTGGCGGGTCCTCGGGTGGGTCTGCGGTTTCTGTCGCAATGGGAGGCGTTCTTGCTTCCTTGGGTTCAGACACAGGAGGTTCAATTCGCCAACCGGCTTCATTATGCGGTGTCGTAGGGTTCAAACCAAGTTATGGGCAAGTCTCACGATACGGATTAATGGCAATGGCATCTTCGCTAGATCAAATTGGTCCTTTTGGAAAGACTGTCGCAGATGTACGAGCAATATATGAAGTCATCCGTGGGCATGATCCTATGGACGCAACATCGATTCCGGAATCATTACTTCCAACTCCACAGACGAAAAAGTCTTTCCGCATTGGCGTCCCTAGTGCTTTTGTAAGACAAAAAGGTATTGATCCTGATGTCTTAGATGCCTTTGATCGTGCCATTGATGGTTTAAAGAAAGCTGGTCACTCTATTGTGGACATTGATTTGCCCGTGCTGGACCATGCGTTGGCTGTGTACTACATCATCATGCCTGCTGAAGTATCTTCAAACCTTGCACGTTTTGATGGTATTCGCTACGGACACTCCTACCAAAAAGGAGGTCTCAGAGATATTTACGATGTCTCACGTGCGGAAGGATTTGGCAGAGAGGTGCGTCGGCGTATTCTTTTGGGTACTTACGTCCTCTCTTCTGGATACTATGACGCATATTATGATAAGGCCAATCTTGTTCGTGCAAAGATTAAGCAAGATCTTGCAAAAGCTTTCCAGACTGTTGATGCAATACTTACTCCAACTGCCCCCACTCCTGCTTTCCGTATAGGAGAAAAAACATCGGACCCACTCCAAATGTATCTTGCAGATATCTTCACCGTGCCTGCGAATATTGCAGGGGTACCGGCAATCTCTGTCCCCGTTGGTACTGTCTCTCGCGAGGGGAAAGATCTCCCTGTTGGGATCCAGTTTATGACCCCCCTCTATCATGACGCATGGTGTTTTGATCTCGGACAAGAGGTAGAAAAAGGGATAAAATAACACGTACTATGGACGCTGCGTTAGAGATCCTTAAAATCGTTCACCATATTCTCGTCAATATCTCGACTGTTTTGACGATGATATTTATCGCCATTGCTGTGTATTCTTGGATTAAGCACAATGAGCATGCTCACCACGTAACCCATGAGCTCAACCATCGATTCGCCCACGCACATCAAGAAGGCGAAGAACACGCTCATGCAACTGGGGGAGTAGGGGAAACATGGAAGAAGATTGACGGATATATTCGTTCAGAAAATCCTTCCGACTGGAAAGTGGCGATCTTGGAAGCAGATCATGTTCTAGAGTTAGTGATCACTCAGATGGGCTTTCCCGGAGAGACTTTCGGAGAGAAACTGAAGTCCATCCATCCTTCACAGTTTCCATATCTCGATCTTGCCTGGGAAGCACATAAGTTTCGTAATGACATCGCTCATTCAAGCAACCGTCCGCTCTCGCACAGTGAAGCAAACCGTATTGTTGGCCTCTACGAGCGTGTCTTCAAAGAACTCAAGGTGCTATAGATTCTAGCGTTTGTCACCTGATCCGTGGATCATGCCACGGGCAGCGCGATCCTTGAGTTTTTGAATGTTGCCAGTGGCGATATCGGAGAGTGATACATCAAGTTCACTCGCTAGCTGAGAGAGATACCAGAGGACATCGCCAAGTTCTTTTATGAGTAGATCTTTTTCTTCTTGTGAGAGTTCTCCGTTTCTATCGCGGAACATTTTTTTAATTTTTTCAGCAATTTCTCCTGTCTCCCCAAGGAGCCCTAGGGTAGGGTAGATTACTTTGTGTCCAATGACTGGGTATTTTGCTGTCGCACGAGATTCTTTTTGATAATCATCAAATGTGTAGGTCATACAAGAAAGTATATCAAAACACCCACCGAACAGGTGGATATTTTAGCTTTTTGTGCAGCGAACGGGACTCAGTCACAGATAATTCCGTCGCCGTCGCACCGGAATTTCTGCGACCCCGGCTCGGTATCGCGCATTGCTATGCGCGATATGCCTGCGCCTTTCAAGTCCCTTTTGGAGCTTCGCTCCAAATCGCTTGGCGCATAGTCAAAAACACGACACCAAAATAGTGCCGTGTTTTTTTGTTGCGCAGCGAACGGGACGATGCAGTGTGCGACGCAACAAAACTTGAACAATGGGTATCGGCCTGGACCCACAAACTCATTTAATTCCAGGTATACACACAAAAAAGCCGGTAGGGTTTACCGGCCTTGAAATATCAGTTAGTTCAGGTTTGCATTTACCTGATCACGAGCAATTCTTTTTTGGCAACCGGCTGTCCATCGATCAGCAGTGTTACATAATGG
>CAYPEZ010000062.1:0-3511 GCA_964409985.1 uncultured Candidatus Saccharibacteria bacterium | reverse complement strand
GTTTGTATCATCCGCAAGTATGTTTCCGGTATTTGTCCATGACCCTCCAGTACCAGGACCATTCACATTCGCTCCTGCCCCAGCATTATTTGGCCCACTCGTACTGTCTGTGAATGTCACACGAGTAATTTCTTCGCCTGAAAGCGCACTTGCGACTACGGTATAGAGAGGTCGATAGATATTTTCGAGTACGTACGTTGTGACGAAAGACCCGTTTTCATCGGCAGTGACTTCTTGTGTTGACTCGGTATAGTTTCCACCATTTCCATCGTCACCAAATATCTTCAAAAATACTTGCTGAAATGCGCCAAAGAAACGGCCAAAGATAGTTGCGGTCTCTCCTGGGTGGTAGTCATCCTTTTCGGTCGAGAGTTCTGGAAGAGAGACTGCAGCGACTTGCGTGTCTTCTGCTGGAACTATGGTCTCTTCGGTAGTAGATGGATCTTGGGTCGGTGAAGTACCGTTCTCGATGGTGGTTGAATCATCGGTTGTGGTGGGTGGAACATCGGGCGAGATAGGAGCTGGCTCCTCCGTTGGAGTAGGTTCTACAACCTCAGAAGGAACATCTGTTGGCGTATCGAGAGCAGGAGGCGCTTCTGGTTCAGGGGCTGGTTCAGGAGTTTGCTCGACAATTGGTTGAGGAGCTTCTTCGAAAACGTCAGGGGTGAGAGCATCTTGTGATGCTGCTTCTGGCGCAGGGGCTGGCGATGGTTCTACAACCTGAGTGTTGTCGGGCTGTGTAACTTCTGATTGCGCAGATGCTATAGAAATAGCACCACCAAAAACCTGTGCGAGAAGCACAGTTCCAATAACAAAAAGCCCGAGGGTCTTTGACCCACGCACAAGTTGTCCTTTCTTCATAATGCGAAAGAGATAAAAAACCCAGCAACCCGGTGTTGCTGTATCTATAAATAATGAGTAGCGCTCAACCACGAGCACGAGAACGTGAACCCAAAGATCGGAAAGCTGGTGAACATGCTAACACCATCCTATCGCCTGTCACTATTGACGAAGAAGACTAATGCTATCGTAATGGTCTAATGCCTCCTTTGACGGGTTATTTCAAAGAGAAAAATGCCTGCTGACACAGAGATATTGAGTGATTCGACAAAACCACGCATCGGAATGGACAAAAGGACATCAGAACGATCTTTCATATATTGGGATAACCCTCGATGCTCATTTCCTAAGAGGAGCGCGATCTTTCCTCTTTTAAATGATGTGGAAAAAATATTTTTTGCCTTCTTTTCATGAAGCACTGTCGCGTATGTTTTATATTTTTTTCTTTTGAGTGCAGTCATGCATGTACGAGAAGATCTAAAAAATTTGATTGAGAGCCACTTGTTTGCAGATGAGGATGAGTGTCTTCCTACTCTCCGAAGATTCGTGTATGTTTCTTTTTCATACACAACCCAGATTTCTCCCACTCCGAAAGCCTCAGCTGACCGCAAAACAGCGCCAGCATTGTGTGGATCATGTACATCTTCGAGAACGAGAATGACACCGGACTGACGCGAGTTCATGACTTTCTCAATTTTTGCTTTTCGCTCGGGAGTCATAGAAAAGAGTGTACCACGATCGGCGTAAAGGATGACTCTATGAAGCCACAGAAAATCAGGCCACGATAATGCTCTGGAATGCAAGTGGGAACTATTGATACAATACAAGTCCTGAAGCTGACTGCCCCACCGGCCCACACAACCGAGCCCGAAAAAAGGAGGTGAGTTCCTTGACAACACGTACGCATGAACAAGTTGAAGAGACGCGAACAGCACTGACTCGTTGCGCACGCGGGCGCTTTCGTTCCTTGTGGAGTTACGACGATCTCCATGAAGCAGTGAAAAAGAGTCTTCACCGAGAAATCGACAACGGTATATTCAGAGCCGCACTGACGAAGGTCGTGGTATCGGATGGAATTTTTCGTCAGATTGAGGGAAGAGGTCTCATCCGATACTGGCCCGTTCGCCACAAGCATCATTAATGTCCCAACTCAAAGAGAGGAAAGGAGGTGAGAAGCATGACCATCGGAGAAGAGATCCGCGAAGACATTCGCAAGACCCTTCGAGATGCGAGGCGCACAGGAAACGCTGTCGTCCCGTGCACCACACTGTGGGACGTCGTCGGCAAGCGGCGTTCTGTCTCAGACCCATACTACGGAAGGTACAAGTTGGTGTTGAGCGAGCTCCTGAGAACCGCATCGATTCGACTCCACAAGGATGAGGATGGGAGGCCCAGAGGGTTCGAACTTCTGGAACGAAGACACTAACCATCGGGAGAGCCGCAATGAAAATAACACTCTCCAACCACAACATGCCTGAGGGTTCTGTCCCCAAACCGAGAATCATATCCATTGATATGCTTCTCGGTTTTTTCATTCGCATGAAATCATCGAACAGAAGAGCTAAAATATGTTCCCTTTATGATATAATGAATATCTTATGCTGCATGATCATGCTGCGCACCCAAATGTTCCGAGCAAAGAAGAAGCCCTCACATATAGAAACCTGTATGCACGGGTCTGGTTTTTAACCTTTATTATTGTTGCACTTGAGGTCACTGGGTCCATTTTGTCTGGATCACTTGCTCTTCTCGCCGATATTGGTCACATCGTCACAGATTCTTTTCTCGCACTTATTCCCCTCTCGGTAGCTCACGCTATTGTAAAAGGGTCTCACGAGCGCAGCAGAGTCCCCATCCTTATTGGTGGAATTGTTACTTCGATTTTTCTTCTCGGCATTGGAGCGCACGTCATCCTTGAAGCCGAGGAAGCACTGGAGGGTGGACATGAACATGTTGTTCACGGCCTTCTGCTCTTCATCTTTTCACTCACGGCTGCAGGGGTGAATTACACTCAACACAAACTTCTCTCTCAAGTAAGCGAAGCCCACAGACATGCGGCTCACTCCGGTTATCATTTCCATGTTCTTACTGATCTCGTAAAAAACATCATCCTTCCAGTGCTAGGTGCAAGCATCGCCTTAGGAATACTGAGCGAAAAATCAGACCTCGTGATTGCGTATGCCATAGGTATTATTCTCATGTTCCGTGCTCTCCTCCTTTTAGGAGAAACGGTGTGGGGCCACGATAAAGTAACACAAGTTATTGACCGATTGATTCAGCGGCTGGTGCACTAGGCGAAGTCTTTTTGTGAAGCACGAGCAACACAAAGATAAGAACAAAGGTTGAGAATGCCACAAATGGAATAGTGACAAATCCGAATTCAATAAAATATATGCGGTCACATGTCGGAAGTCCTTCAATCGCTGGGCATGGGAGATGTGTTCCCGTGAGCGCCATCCACTGGAGGACATATTGGTATCCGCTGACCAACATACCGAGAATAGAAAACGCTATCCCAAAACGATGAGTTACCCCCTCAAGACTTGGTCTCAGTGAAGGAAGTGGAAGTGTCACAACAAGAAGCCCCACAAGAATTCTTGACGTAATGCACAGTGGGCACGGGGCGAAACCCGTTACAGCGCTATAGATCATACTGCCCACAAGAGCACAG
>CAYPEZ010000061.1:0-3516 GCA_964409985.1 uncultured Candidatus Saccharibacteria bacterium | reverse complement strand
TGACGCAAGTGACCGGCTTATTGCTTCGTTTTTAGCACAGGAGGGGATTGAGATGGTCCGTTCCGTTGTTGCTAATAATTCTGCTGATGATGTGGCTGGAGGTTGGCTTCAAAATCTCGCTTCTGGGGGAGGGCCATGTCAAGCTCAGTCTTGTGTCGTGGATGTTTTTGCCCCTCTGAATACTGCATTTTCTTTTTGTAATTCTGGTGGTGGCCCCAATGGGTGTGATACAAAAGGTGTTCTCTATCAAGATGCTACTGGTGTGATGCGTCAGCCAAATCCTGGGGCAGGGTGGACAGCAATGAAGTTTAAGAGAGTCATGACAATTTCAGAACCCGAAGTCGGCAAGCGTATTACTGCATCAACGACCGTCTCATGGCCACGGGGATCAGTAACACTTCAGGAAGATATTTATAATTGGTTTATTGAACTGAATTAACATGCCTTCTCGTGGTTTTACATTGCTGCTTTCAATTCTTGTAATAAGCATGGTGCTTTCCGTTGCATTAGGAATTACTGAAATTGTACTGAGAGAAAATAAACTATCGGTACTCGTGAGGGATTCAGAAATGGCATTCCATGCTGCGGACAAAGGTATCGATTGCGCATTGTTTTACCATATCTCTTACGATAGAACCCCGCTTCCTAATGGAACCTACACTCAAATGACGTATAGTCCGTTTGCAACATCATCACAAACAGAATACCCAAACATGGCGTCATCCCCTGGAAATGAGATGAGCCTTGTGACATGCGAAAATGGGGGAGGAAACGCTCGTCTCGATTCATTGTGGGGGGTTCCTGTTCGTACTCCAACCACAGCGCGCACAAATTTCCGACTCAATTTTTCTGATGGATCATGCGCAGATGTTGAAGTCTATAATTATGTCGATGCTGGTGGATATGAGCGGGCAACCATTACTTCTGAAGGGTATAATGTGTGTAACACAACCGCTCCAAACAGGACTCTTCGGGTCATCCAAGTCGAAACCGTTATTTAGGTCGTCGTCATATTCTTTCGTGGTAGGATACGTCCATGGCTTCCAAACATCTCGTCGGAGAGAAAAGGCACAGGGCAGGAAAGCTCCGAGAGCTTATTGAGTACCACTCACACCGGTATCACACACTTGATGCGCCTGAGATTTCAGATACTGCTTATGATGCTCTTCTCCACGAGCTTATTGCAATAGAAGCAGAGTATCCAGAGCTAAAAACAGCCGATTCTCCTACACAGCGTATTGGGGGAGCGCCGCTTGAAAAATTTGAAAAGGTCACCCACAACGTCCCTCAGTGGTCGTTTGATAACGTATTTACCAAAGATGAGTTTGCCGCTTTTGATGAACGTGTCCGCAAAGGCCTTGGAGGAAAAACATCCACCTATATTACAGAGCTTAAAATTGATGGATTCAAAATTGTCCTCACGTATCTCAAGGGGGTATTGTCGACAGCTGCGACCCGTGGAAATGGTGAGGTGGGGGAGAATGTGACCGAAAATGCAAAGCGGATACGCTCAATTCCTTTACGCCTCAAAGAGTCCATTGACTGTGTTGTCGAAGGAGAGATTTGGATGCCAAAGAAAGCATTCGAGACATTAAATGCAAAACGAAAAAAGTCTGGGGAACCTCTCTTTATGAACCCTCGGAATGCCGCCGCAGGAACAATTCGTCAGCTTGATCCAACGTTGGTAGCCGAGAGGCATCTCGAGTGCTTTGTGTATGATATGGGAAGTGCGTCAGTGCGTTTGCCAACAACACAAGAAGAAGAACTCCAGTATCTTCATACTCTTGGATTTCAGGTGAATGCAGAATACAAAAAATGCAGAACACTAGAAGAAGTATATGCATATTATAAAGCATGGGAGCCAAAGCGAGATAAACAGGAATATCTTTGCGATGGCGTTGTGGTCAAAGTAAATGAAAGAATTTTTCAGGAACAACTTGGATACACTGCAAAATCTCCACGATTTGGTATTGCATTTAAGTTTCCTGCGGAAGAAGTCACCACTGTTGTGGAAGATATCCAGCTTCAGGTGGGGCGTACAGGAGTTGTTACTCCAGTTGCACATTTGCGTCCGGTCCTTGTTGCTGGTTCGATGGTCTCACGTGCGACGCTTCATAACGAAGATCAGATTAAGCGTCTTGATGTTCGAGTTGGGGATACGGTCATTCTCCAAAAAGCGGGAGATGTGATTCCAGAGATTGTGTCCGTCCTTAAGGATTTACGCCCTGCATCCGCAAAACCATATGCGTTTCCATCTTTTGTTGAAGCTTGTGGAGGACCGATTGAAAAGATCCCAGGTGAAGTTGCGTATCGATGTGTGAACAAGAACTCATTTCCTCAGCTCGCAAGGAGGCTAGAGCACTTTGTAGGCAAGCACGCCTTGGACATTGAGGGTTTAGGTCCACAGATTGTCGAATACCTTATGAACGAAGGACTTGTGAGTGAATATGCAGATTTCTTCACTTTAACAGAAGGCGATCTCATCCCTCTTGAGGGATTTGGCGAAAAATCAGCCGAAAATCTTATTCGTGCAATTAAGAATAAACAAAAGATTCCATTCGCACGACTGCTTGTCGGTCTCTCGATTCCTCATGTGGGGGAAGAAATGGCGATACTCCTTGCGTCAGAATTTGGAACACTTGAAAAACTTCGTAAAGCAAAGGAAGAAGATATTGTTTCAATCCATGGTGTTGGAGGGAAAATTGCTCAGTCGGTGGTTGCTTGGTTTAACGATAAAGAAAAAATACGCATGCTGGATGCGCTTCTTGAGCATGTGAAGGTCATCCGTCATGAAAAGAAATCAGGCAGCTCGGTACTAAAAGGAAAAACCATTGTTGTCACTGGGACACTTCCCACACTTTCTCGCGAAGACGCAAAGACAAAAATCCGGGATGCGGGTGCTCATTCATCAAGCTCTGTATCACTGAAGACAGATTACGTTCTCTTGGGCGAGAATGCAGGGTCTAAGGCCGATGAAGCAAGGAGGCTGAATATCCCCATATTGACCGAAGAGGAGTTTCTTCGGATGCTTTGAGAATGTTGCCCAAATCAGGTATCATGGCCTCTATGATTGATGAAAAAACTGTTGCAAACCTCGCAGATCTTGCTCGTATCAAGATTTCTACAGAAGAAGCAGTGAGACTCCAGAAAGAACTCGGAAGCATTTTAGATTATGTGGGCGCGTTACAAAAAGTTGATACCCGAGGTATTTCAAAAGAAGAAACTGTAGGGAATCTCCGAAATATATGGCGCGACGATCATGAGGGTCAAAAGGGAGATAGAGAACGGATTCTCGACGAAGCACCACATCGAGTGGGGGATTACGTTGGGGTCAAAAAAGTTATTTCGTATGATGAATAATTTTCCAGTACTCACGATCCAAGAAGCTCGAGAAGGTCTTGAAAAGGGAACATGGACTGCTCTCGAGTTGTGCAAAGCTTCACGCCAGCAGATTGATGCACAAAAGCACCTCGGGGCTTTTTTGGAGGTGTTCGAAGATGCGGAGCAGTATGCGAC
>CAYPEZ010000060.1:0-3667 GCA_964409985.1 uncultured Candidatus Saccharibacteria bacterium | reverse complement strand
ATGAATGCCTCAACATAATCCGCACGCTTGAGTCCGTAGTCAATCATAAATGCGTGCTCGAAAACATCCATAACAAGAAGCGGTGTAGCACCAGACAGATGCCCGATGTCATGCTCTCCGATCCATGTCGTGAAGACCGCATGCTGATCTTTATCAAGAGCCATCACCACCCATCCTATTCCTCTCATGGTTCCTGTCCCAACAAAATCTTTTTTCCATCCTTCAAACGATCCCCAAAGGTAGTTGAGGATTTTTTCGAGTTCTCCTCCCGCGGTCAGCGGCACTCCTCCATTCTTCATATTTCCAAAATAGAGCTCGTGGAGCTTCATCCCGTTCCACTCCCACCCAAAACGGCGTTTGAGCTCAGCGTATTCGGCAGTCCCTGGCACGACACCACCAGTCATGAGTTTTTCTTGAATCGCATTGGTATTCTTCACATACCCTTCGTAGAGCGTGAAGTGGTTTTTGAGAAGTGTGTCAGAAAAACCAGGAGTACCTAGAAGAGATTCAAAATTTTTTGCAGTGTATGGAGGGGTGGAAGCCATAAATAATACATATTGTGAAAAGTAATATCGTAAGTATACACGATAGAATCAGCATGAAAAAGAAATTTTCGTAGACACAAATACCGCTCTTGCAGCGTTAATCAACGTTTCCTAGTACTTTCCTGTTGAGATACATGAACGGGATATTGATCACCCCCACCGCCCATTTAATAGCTATCTGTCCTTTGATGAGCGGAAGAAGCGGCATGCCTGAGCCCCAGAATGCGAGAGGGATAAAAATCAAAGAATCAATGGCAAGCGCAGGAAGCGTCGAAAAAACATTCCTGATCCATAAAAACCGTCCGTGAGTAAGACGCCTCACCCATGCATACACGACTGCATCAAGATTTTCTGACACAAGGTAGGCAAGCCAACTTGCAAGCGCAATACGTGGAGCGAGACTAAAAAAACTTGTCCATGCAGCATCAAACTTCTCTCCCCACGTCGGGTCTGGAGGAAATTGTGCGCCGAGCCAGAGGAAAAATGTGGTCGCCACCTGAGCAAAGAATGCAATCATGACCATTCGGTGTGTTTCGTAACGTCCAAATTTTTCATTGACGATATCTGTCAAAAGAAATGTGACTGCAAAGACGATCACTCCCGCTGGACCCACAAAGGTGTGACCGAAAAATTCAAACGATGCGATCTTTGTCGCAAGGATCTGCGCAGTGAGGACAAAGGCCACATACAATCCGATAAGGAGATCGGGCTTGTCGGTGCGGCGTGCATAGATGCTTCCAAGAAGTGAAAAACTCGTCACACCCGCAACCCATGCAATAAAAAGACCAAGACTCATAGATTAGATTGCAATAAGAATACCATATAAAGAGAATGGCCTCGCGTATTGCTACGCGAGGCCAATTTGTCACACCATGATCAGCTCATAGGGAGCGCACGGAAGCGCGCTTTCCCCGAGCTTCTTGAGAGTGAAGCGGTGAAGGTCTGAAGACCTTTTGCCTTTGACCACCTGAGTGGTCTTGACCTCGACGCTCACCACATCGTGGCGAACGGAGACCCCCTCACTTCCCTCGACA
Source organism: uncultured Candidatus Saccharibacteria bacterium (assembly GCA_964409985.1). Lineage (GTDB taxonomy): Bacteria > Patescibacteriota > Minisyncoccia > Phycocordibacterales > UBA6899 > CAYPEZ01. The sequence goes on along the minus strand of CAYPEZ010000060.1, from coordinate 2,088 downwards.
GGAATGTGGGTGATGGCCATCAGCACCGTCACCACGACGTCGACGAGGCTCTTCTTCACCCCGTCTTCTTCCTCCAGAAACACACAGCCGCTCAACTGAATGAGGGGCTGGATCCCCTTTTCCTTCCAGTTGTTGTTGCGGATGGTGCGGTGAAGCCACCCGCATTCACGACCGAAGATGGTCTTGAACGCGGTAAAGGCGACGTGCTCGGCGATGGCCACCGAGCGGGACACAACAAACAATTTTGAAAGAGCCATTTGCTACTCCTTAAGAGTTGGACACCTACAGCATGTAGATGCCGTTGCCGATAAAGCAACGGGCACATTATATCAGAAAGAATAATTTTGTCAAATTGTCTTACTCTCTACCGCAAGAGGGACCATGAGCTTGAGCGCTTCGATGATACGTTTAATATCGAATGAGGTATTCCCTCGCCCGAGGCTGAAACGAATTGCCTGCGGAGGTAGCTGCGGGGCATCTCCGGCTCCACGGAGAGCCACGAGCACATGTGAATCACCTTCGTCGCTTTCTCGACATGCGCTTTTTGTCCCCACCATAATCCCCTTTTGCCCAAGCGCAAGAGCGAGATATTCGTGATTTGCTCCAGGAAAGGTGACATTCAGATGCCCCGGAAGACGGTCTCCAGACCCATTCACGTGTGCGTCGGGAAAGAGCGAGAGGATACCTTTTTCAAGACTGTCTCTAAACATTCGCACCGACGCATCGTGCCGTTGCCGTTTTTCTTGCGCAATCTGAAGTGCTCGTGCAAAGCCAATGATCGCAGCGACATTCTCTGTCCCAGCACGTTTCCCCGCTTCTTGCCCTCCACCGAAGAACACGGGCTCAATAGGAACTCCACGACGATGATAGAGAAGTCCGATACCCTGAGGTGCACTGACTTTTGCACCATTTAAGACAAGGTAGTCGACACCGAGGCGTGGAATATGACACTCGAGAAAAGAAAACACTTGGCACGCATCAGACAGCATATATGGTAAGGATGATTGATGATCTTTTTTGTATGCCCGGATGATTTTCGTCAGTTCTCGGATGGGCTGGATCGTCCCAATTTCGTTATTGGCATACATGACTGCGACACAGAGGGTCGATGGATGAAGGAGCGGCTTGAGGGAATCTGGATCAATGACTCCATTGGGAAGAAGTGTGAGAAATTTTAAAACAATCCTCTTTTCTTTTTCTAATTGTTTGAGGGGCTCGAGGAGCGCGTGGTGCTCTATAGAAGTCGTCACAATGGTAGGGAGCCCTTCCCCTTTCCAAGAAGAAAGCATCGAGTGAAGTGCCGTGTGGAGCGCTTCTGTACCAGAAGAAGTAAAAGTGATTTCGTCTGGGTGTCCGGCGAGGAGTCCTGCGATCTGTTTGCGAGCGGCTTCTGTGGCCTCACGAGCTTTGACTCCACGAGGATGAATCGCACTCGGGTTCCATGACGCATCGAGCCACGGAGCCATCGCTTCTTTAACGGAAACATCGATAGGACTCCCTGCCGCGTGATCAGCATATATTTCTGGAATACGTTTGCTAAATCCAAACATACCGAAATGCTAGCACATTTGCATAGTGAGATGGAGGACTCCGCCTATCTCACTCGGGGTTTCCACAGTTTCATCACCAGCAAAGTATCGTATACTGAGAGTCATGTTTGATCCATTTTTTCTCATTCTTGCGCTCGTCGTTGTTATTCTTATCGGCTGGGTCATGAGACTCGAAATTCGTATTCACCGTCTCACTCGAGGTTCTGGGGGAAAAAGTCTTGAGGGAATCATTGGCGGGCATACTGCACGAATTGCTGGAATTGAAGAGCATGGCAAAGCCGTGGACGATGCACTTCGTGCTATGGACACGAGACTGAAGAAAAGCATTCAAGAGGTACGCACCATTCGTTTCGACCCATTCGAAGGCACAGCCGGAAGCGGGAAGCAAAGTTTTGCGACTGCTCTCCTCAACGAACATGGTGATGGCGTCGTGATCTCCTCTCTCTACACACGTGAAAAAGTCGGGGTCTTCGCAAAACCCGTTGAGAAAAAGGCCAGTCAATACGAACTCACCAAAGAAGAAAAAGAAGCGATTGGA
>CAYPEZ010000059.1:0-3833 GCA_964409985.1 uncultured Candidatus Saccharibacteria bacterium | reverse complement strand
GTTTTAGGAAGACATTTGAGCGGTCACTCCCCACACACCTTAAGATCGATGTGGATGGGGCTGAACTCGAAGTCCTTCAGGGGGCTGAGCAGACACTTAAGAATCCTGGCCTTAAGACATTGCTCATTGAGATTAACGAAGAGAAGAATGATGCGAAGCCGATGCACGAGATTATCTCAGGGGCAGGACTAAAACTGCATTCAAAGACACCAAGACGTCAGCAGGCGACATTTAATTATATTTTTACCAGAACATGAGGCAGAATATCCTTGCTGTCATCGGCGCACGCTCTGGGTCTAAAGGGCTTCCAGGAAAGAACATTCGCCCACTACACGGGAAGCCGCTTCTTGCCTGGGCTATAGAAGCAGCGAAGCGCTCAAAGTACATTACTCGCGTAGTGCTCTCAACTGATTCAGAAGAGTATGCGGCGATAGGACGACAGTATGGTGCAGAAACTCCATTTTTGCGTCCAGCTGATCTTGCAAACGATACGGCGGCAGATTTTGACTGGCTTCACCATGCAACCTTGTGGCTCAAAGAACATGAAGGGTGGCAAGCAGATCTGATCGTGCGGCTTCACCCGACCTCTCCTCTCGTGCGTACTGAAGATATTGATACCCTTATTGAAAAGATGATGGAAGATGATTCTGCAACGAGTGCATATATGGTGACGAAGGTTTCCAAACATCCGTATAAGATGTGGCGAGAAGCAGGAGATGGATATATAGCACCATTTATAAGCGAAGAAATCACAGGAATGAAGGATGCATTTAATAAACCCCGCCAAAGTTTTCCTCAAGCCTTTTCACACTGCAATGCTGCCGTGATTCGATGGAAAACACTTATTGAGGAACAGTCAATGGCAGGGAAGAAGGTGGCGTCGCACTACATTGATCAAGTTGTCGATATTGATACGCTTCAAGATTTTGAAAGAGCAGAAGCTGTATTGCGGAAGGCAGAAGAGGGGGGTAATATTTTGGGATGAAAACGTTATTCATCCTCATTCCTGATGCGCTGGCGACAAAAAATTATCTCCGAAGCCAGTTTTGGGTTGAACTCCAAAAGAAACATGAGCTGCGCACCATCATTCTCTGCTCAGCTGAAAAAGCGGATGAATACCGCAAAGAATTCGGGAATGATCGAGTTCTTGTCGAAGTAGTGGATTCGGTAGCTCATGGAAGATGGGAAGGAGTTATCTCATTCATCGCACGTAACGCGCTTCGCACGGGGCACATGCGGATTCACCAAATGCGCAATTATATCGATTTTGGCGGGCTTCCCATGCTTCTTCTCAAGAGCTTTCTCTGGCTTGTCCTCGGTCGATCCTCGCTTCTTCATCGGCTTATTCGGAAGCTCGATCTACACATTCCGCCTGCCCCACGAGTAAAAGAACTTTTTGATACGTACACACCTAACCTCGTGTTCTCTTCAAGTATCCTTAACGGAAGTCTTGATGTGGCGTTCTTGCGCGAGGCACAGCGGCGCGGCATTCATACCATCGGCATTCCGCGCGGATGGGATAATTACACATCCAAGGGCATTCTCCGTGTGATTCCGGATACGCTCCTAGCAATGGATACCTACCTTGTCGAGATGGGGAGGGAATATCAATCGCTGCACAAAGAGACACGTGTCGTTGGGTTTCCTGGGATGGATCAGTATGTGGACCGTCGCCTCATCCAGCCACGTGAATCTTTCCTCTCTTCGATTGGTGTCGATCCTACAAAGCGCATGATCCTCTTTTGTGCGCTCGGAGATTACTCCGTGCCATCCGAGTGGGAGATTGCAGAAGCTTTTAACACTCTTGTCGCAACAGGGAAACTCCCAAGTGATCTTGTCATGGTCTATCGAGCACACCCTAGCTTTGAAAGTCACACGGAAGAACTCGCTCGGCTCCCACATGTCGTCCACAACAGAAAAGCCGAATACAAAGAGGGAGATGTCTCGACATGGGAAATGGGGAAGAGCGACATCGCATATTACATGAATTCAATTGCGCATAGCGAGATGGTCATTACCACTGGGTCAACGGCTGGTATTGACGCAATTGCAATGAACAAGCCTGTGATCTCAGCAGCGTTCGAAAATAGACCTATCAACTATTGGTTATCTGCTCGTCGTTTTCGTAAGCACTTTACTCACTACATCCATCTTGTTGAGACGGGGGGTGTTGCTACCGCAGACTCTCCTGCAGAAATGGCACTAAGAATCACTGAATATCTCGAGAATCCCCAAAAGGATGCCGAGGGTCGAGCCCATGCCAAGGCCCGGTTTCTCTCTCCACTTGATGGTGGAGCTGGTGGGAGAATTGCCAAAGAGGTTCTGGCCCTTCTCTAGAAGTTTTCCAGACTGGAAACTTTTCCTTTAGAATGGTAGTTTTCAGAGACATGAGTGCCTTCGGGTACATCAAAGTTACACAATAAATGTCCATACACGTATTATGAGTTTTCCAATTTCCACTAATCTGAAGCGCCTCTTTGGTATGTTGCCATCATCGGTAAAGGTCCAGAACTTTCGTGTTGGGGAGGGATATCCCGTGTTTATTATTGCTGAGATTGGAAATAATCATAATGGGGATTTTGAACTCGCAAAAAAGACTATTCTTGCCGCAAAGGAATGTGGTGCTGATGCGGTAAAGTTTCAAAAACGTACCGTTGAAGAAGTGTTCACGAAAGAGATGCAAGAGATGCCGTATGTCAATGACCGCTCACTCGCACCTACATACGGAGAGCATCGCCGCAAGCTCGAATTCGACCGCGATCAATTCGTCGAACTCAAAAAATATGCCGAGGACCTCGGTCTTGTCTTTTTTGTCACCCCTTTCGATAAAACGAGCGCCGATTTTCTGGAGTCTATCGGTGTCCATGCATACAAGATCTCGTCATTCGATGTCACCAATCTTCCTCTCCTCGAACATGTAGCGAAAAAGGGGAAGCCCATCCTCCTTTCAACGGGCATGTCGACTCTCGAGGAAATAGATACGGCTATTGAGACTATTCTCAAGCACAATGATCGTCTTATTGTGAATCATTGCACTTCGATCTACCCGACTCCAGACGAAAGCATAGATCTTCACATGGTCACGACGCTGAACAAACGCTATGCACCATTGCCGGTGGGCTACTCTGGCCACGAACCAGATATTCTTCCGACAGTTGCATCAACCGCTATGAATGCACGCACTGTCGAGCGTCATTTCACTCTTGATAAAAAAATGCGTGGCTCTGACCATCATATGTCGATCGATCCAAAGGATTTCACGGAAATGGTCTCCCAGATCCGTCGGATGGAGAAGATCCTCGGTTCTCAAGAGAAGCGCATCCACGCACTCGAAAAACCCATTCGCGAGAAACATGGGAAAAGCATCGTCACATCCACTGATATACCAGAAGGCACAATACTCACAAAAGACATGCTCACGTTCAAGAGCCCGGGGACAGGATTCACGCCAGGAGAGATTGGTACGCTCATTGGACGACGGATCGTTTCTCCCATTCCTAAGGATACAGTTCTTACAAAAGAGCATTTGGCAGAGTAGGTTTGTGTCTTAGGAAACTCACCTCAAGGAACACACTCTTTGTTGTTGGTGGGATGGACCCTCGCATTGTTGGTTATAGAAATAGAATGGGTTTTCCAAAAGGAAACATATCCCTAAAGTAAAATTTGTGAAATATAAAACACTGTTGCTCTATTGCGGCAGTGTTTTTTTGTCTGCATCATATTCGGGAGATGAGGTGTTATACTAAAGATATGAATCAAAATGCTATTATAGAAAAGCTACGAACAATCAAGGCCGTCATTCTAGATGGAGATGGTGTGTGGTTTAGTGGGGA
>CAYPEZ010000058.1:3293-4183 GCA_964409985.1 uncultured Candidatus Saccharibacteria bacterium | reverse complement strand
CAGGAGCGAATACTGCGCTATAGAAATAGACCGGAGTCCCACGTGTCCAATGATGCACTCTTCGCGTGAGAAGCCCTTCATACCACTTTCGATGTGTTCCCTCTTTCATAAACTGGGTACCAATTTTCTCGACACGAGAGTACACTTCACCTTCCTTGAGCACGAGTGGGATCGCCGGCATGATGTGTGAAAGATAGGAAAGAACAATAAGGAACACTCCCAACGCCACAGAGAGAATGGTTTTAGGAAGAATGTATCGAGTCTCACGATTTGTGACCAGAAATAAAATAAAAAGATACATAGCAAAACATAAGATCCCAACGACGAGTGAAGCAAAAAATACCTGGTGCGAAATACCTCCAATGACAGTAGGGGTCATAAGCACCGAAAGCATGACCCACAAAAATCCGTAAAGAATGACATAAAACCGAAGGCCTTCGAGCTTTTTTCTAAACACCTCGCTCCCAACCATAATCGCTGCAAGAAGAACAAGAAATGGCCAGCTTGCCCCAGGTGCCGCACTTCGTGCAAAGTAAATGAAAAGAAAGCTCAGTAACGCTCCAAACGAAAACGACGTCAGAAGTGGAAAGATGGGTTGCATGCGGTCAAAGCGTTCGCTTTCTTTCTCTATGAGAATACGGTTGAGGATGATACTTGCCCCAATAATCGTCATGTGCCCCAAAATAATATATGGCACGGCAGGATGATCGATACGTGGGAGGGTGAAAATATCAAAAAAGAAACCGAGAAGAAAAATCGCTGCAGCTGCATGATGGCCATATCGTTCTCCCAGTGCCTCAAGTTTCCACAGATATGTCATGCGTACATTAGTGAATATCCCGCTCTTCGTGAGCAGCGGCGGCCGCTCGGGGAAGCGCTCCGCCCAGACC
>CAYPEZ010000058.1:0-3283 GCA_964409985.1 uncultured Candidatus Saccharibacteria bacterium | reverse complement strand
AGCAGCAATTTGGGCTAATTGCCGATTGCGCGCTTTTTCAAACATTGCTAAATCATCTGCATGTTCCGCAATCATTTTTGAAGCGTATTCTGCTCCAAGATAGTGTGGCATCACGACATACGAAGCTCCTTCAAGGTACAGACTCTTGGTCTCTGCGATATTGTGACTGACAACGACGATGACGCCATCGGCATTTTCCGCACGATACTGGTTCACAAGAAGAAGATTCACATTTGGATCAGGAATGGTTGAGACAACAATACGAGCTTTTCTCAATTGAATTTCCTCGAGAAATTCAACGTCCTCAGCGTCACCAAACTTGAAGGCCACTCCTTCACCACGAAGATTCGCTACTGTCTCAGGATTATAATCAACCACAACATACGACATTTCTGAGCGGTGCGCACAAACTCAAATCCAACACGGCCATATCCAAAAATAATCATCTCGTGGGGCTTTTCTTGGCCATGTTTTTCCCTGTGAGGCTTTTTGTTGATTTCAAGAAAACGAAGGAGTGATTTAAGAACCCCATAAATTTTTTCTCCGTACAGCATGAGATATGTTGATCCAGCAATGGTAATCATGCCAACAAGAGTAACGAGAGAAACAAGTTTTTGTGACACATGCCCGAGTGAGAGACCAAGAGAAAGAAGAATCAATGAAAACTCACTGATTTGAGCGACGGTCAGTCCTGCCATAAAGCCTGTCCTCGAACGGTACCCAAGGAGATTCATGAGCATATACATAATGAGAGGATTCCCAACCAGGACAAAGAGTGAAAGTAGGAGTGCGGGGACAGCAATAGACGACACATCGGTCAACACCACCTGAGAACCCAGCAAGACAAAAAAGAGTACAATGAAGAAATCTCGTAATGGCCTCATGCGAGAAGTAATCTCGAATGAATAGCTAGAAACCGACAGAGTCACGCCCGCAATAAGTGCGCCAATTTCAATGGAAAATCCAATCCACGAAAAGAATGAGGCGAGGCCGAGACCCCATGCAACCGAAAAAAGGAAGAGAAGTTCCTGGCTCTGTGCCAAAAAGAATGAGAGTTTGGGGAGCAAAAATTTGCTGACGCCGTAAAGGACGAGACACGCACCGATCCCTTTGAGAGCCAAACTGACAAGAAGTCCTCCAGAGAGATCTCCCCCGCCAAGCGCTTGCGCTCCAATAAGCGGAACGATCACCAAAAGGAGTGTCGCGACAAGGTCTTGTACAAGAAGAAACCCGATCGCAAGCTTTCCGTAGAGCTTCCCCAAATCTCCTTTATCTGAAAGCAGTTTGAGGACAATAATGGTACTCGAAAATGTGAGTGCAATAGCTCCATAGAGTGCTGGAACAGTCTCAAACCCAAGGAGAGTCATGAGAATGAACCCCATAATGGTGGTGAAAATAATCTGGCCCATGCCCGTAATCAATGACGCCTTCCCTGTTTCCTTGATCGTATCAGGATTGAGTGAAAGACCGACAATGAAAAGAAGGATGGAGATACCAATCTTTGAAAAAAGCTCAATTTGATCTGAGGACTTGAGGATATCCAAAACTGATGGCCCTACAATAATCCCAGTGAGAAGATACCCAACCACAAGTGGCTGGCGAAATGCTTTCATCAGCGCAGCGATCGTCGTGGTGAGGATGAGAATGAGCGAAAGTTCAACAAAGATGTCCATGAATAGACTCTAGTATACCAGAGCACAACGCGCGAGGGCGTTATGGCCGAGACAATGTTGCCCGTGGAGTCCCGAGTACATAAGGCCCGACCTGATACTCTAGAAAGTACAGCGTGGTAGACGTGGGAGTAAATGTGAATGTTCTGAAATTCTCTTGACGAGGAGCTGTTCCATCGACAAGTGCATCGTTGGGAGCGTCAGAAGGGATACCCATATCAATAAATTGTGTCCTGAGATTGTCCTGTGATCTTTGGGCAATTTCTGCGAGATACGTCGGGTTTCCAGGATACAGCGATTCGAGAGAAATATCTTTGTGATTTTTGAGATCATAATTAAAAGACTGGAGCGCAGTATATCCATGCGCCCCTCCTTGATACCCACCAAGAATAATGAGGATGCTTGCGGTGGCATCATCAATCCATCCCTTTTCCCACGTTGAAACAAAAGAGAATCGCTCATCTGGGAGAGGGATTGGCGTGAGAGATTCACCGGGCATGGCTGTCGCAACTCGTGCTTTCCAGTTTTCTTCTGAGAAACTGGCGTGCTCAGCAATTGCCTTATCAATAGACTCTTTTATGCGTACGCTGAGTTCAGGCGCGGAGGGAAATTCAGGATATGTAGCTGTTGCAACTGCAAATGGAGTCGAGGTTGCATACACCACCTCTCGATAGATAGGCTCTGGCGTTGGCGAGAGAGCGGGAGTTTGGGTCAAAGGATGATAGAGCCACGCACCTGCTGAGAATAGCGCTAGGCCAAAAAAAACGTAAAGAAAAAAATGTTTATGCATATATTTTTATCCAAGAAGAGCTCCTCCATCTGCGACAACCTGAGAGCCTGTCATATAACTTGATAATGCTGATGCGAGGAATAACGCAACACGCCCCATTTCATCTGGATCCCCAAGTCTTTTGAGTGGAATGGTGGCAGCAAATTTTTCCATTGTTGCCTGGTCGGTGAGTCCGGTTCCAGGTGTCACAATACCGCCTGGAGCAAGTGCGTTCACGCGAATACCGTAAGGGGCGAGCTCGAGCGCAACATTCTTTGTAAATCCCCAGACTCCATGCTTTGAAGCATCATAATGTGCTAACCCAACCATCGAGGGGTGGATGGCATCGATAGACGTGACATTCACAATCACTCCTCCCTTTCCCCGCTGCTTCATGACCTCTGATACGTGTTTCGTCATCAAAAACACACCGCGCAGATTTACATCAATGACGCGCATAAAGTCACTTTCTTTCATTGATGCCAGTGGAACAAATGGAAAGATCCCAGCATTATTAACCAAAATATCAATAGACCCAAAACGCTGAGTGGCAAGTGTGACTGCGGCGACGACATCATCCTCTTTGGACACATCAACGATAGTGCTCACAACACTCCCTTCACGACGCAGATTGAGTTCGTGTGCGGTCTTTCCACCAGCATCACCATTGTGATCTGCAATCACAATATTTGCTCCTGCTTCATGGAGGCGGTCGGCAATTCCCCGTCCTATGCCCATAGCCCCACCAGTCACTATTGCCGTCTTCCCAGATAAACTGAGAAGCTCTGAAAGTGTTTTGTGTTCCATACGTTAAAAGTCATGATGAATAATACTGCTTATATTG
>CAYPEZ010000057.1:0-4576 GCA_964409985.1 uncultured Candidatus Saccharibacteria bacterium | reverse complement strand
GACCATGATTCCTTCTGAGAGAAGGGGAACTCGATGAATACGAGAACGATATGGTGTTTCCTCTGGTACCGTTATCCACTCTGCACGTTCGCCCTCATATCGTTTGAGGACTGCGGGTAGGGGGGCTTCAGAATTCACGAGAATATCGTGAGTGACATCTGCACCAATGTAATGAATCAGGGACTCCATGAAGTCCTCGAGGTGATACCCATTTGTTTCCCCCCACTTCGTCATCATGTTTAGCATGAATACTTTTCGGGCAGGGGAGCGACGAAGCGCCTCCATGATTCCCGTTGGCAAAAGCGCAGCAACAATAGATGTGTAAAAATCACCAGGAGAGAAAATAATCATGTCAGCAGTCTCAATCGCACGAATAAAGTCAGGATTCGCCTCAACTTCTGGTTCGAGCCAAAGATCGACGATACGCTTACTTCCGTCGTGCCTTGGGATGTCGATGTTGGTTTCTCCTTGGATGACCTCACCGCTTTCTAGGCGTGCAAATAGGTGCGCGTTTTCGAATGTGGTGGGAATTCCAGTTCCATTCTTCATGCCAAGCCAATCATCGGTTGCCCTGATAGTCGACTGAAAATCCCTGTCAAAGCGTTGGAAACGCTCATGAAAAATGACGTTTCTCACTTTGTGAACATTGCCGCGGTAAGTGATTTTCCGCTCAAAATGACGGGTCACTGATCGTCGTGAACACAGGGGCACGATTGCTCGTGCATAGTCTCCAAACGAAGGAGCAGCATCAATTTGGCGAAATCTTCCAGCATCACCACCATTGTCTGTTACGGTGACGCCCGCTTGAAGATATACGTTAAACTGGGCCAAACCCCTGATGACAGTAGGTAGACCGGAACCGCCTCCAATCGTTAACACTCTTGGCTTTTTGTACATTTGAAGTCCCTCACTTGGATGTACGTTGATCTTTTCGTATCCTAGTATAAATGGGGGACTTGTCAACTGTGGATATTTGTGGTTATTGACTAAATAGAGGTTTGGTGCTATATTTATTGCACGTTCTTCTCATAAACAAAGCGCTTTCTCAGCAGTGTGCTGGGTTTTTTGTTTGTGGGGCCACGTCATGTCGGTATTATGAAAATCAGTATTGTCATACCATGTCACAACGAAGAAAAATCAATTCGCGCTTGCGTAGAATCTTGTCTTGCACAGACGCGTAAAGCTGATCAAATTCTCGTGATAAACGATGGCTCCACCGATAAAAGTGGAGAGATTCTTGCATCGTTCGGCAATAAAATCGATATTCTTACCATCCCAAAAGCAACAGGAAATAAGAGCCGAGCACAAGAACGCGGACTTCCGCATGTGCGTGGAGATGTATTTATTGCGACAGACGGTGATACTAAATTAAATCCTCGTTTTGTTGAAACAGTTGAACGAGAATTCCAAAATCCAAATGTCTATGCGATGAGTGGAATGGTGAAAAGCCTTCCATATAACTGGTTGACAGCATGTCGTGCATTTGAGTACTCCATCAGTCATAATTTTCACAAACTTGCTCAGAGCTATTTAAATTTTATTTTTGTTATCTCTGGTGCAGCTGGAGCGTTTCGAACTGACGAGTTTAAAAAATATCTTCATTTTGATCACGATACGATTACCGAGGACTTAGATTTCACATATAAGCTTCATCGTATGGGCCTTCGGATCTCCTACAATAGAGACGCAATTTCATATACGCAAGATCCAGCAAGGCTCAAGCAGTATATTAACCAAATGCGTCGGTGGTACGGAGGTGGATGGCAATGCTTCAAAAAACATTACCGTGAAGTAGTCCAAAAACCGATCCGCGCACTTGAGCTTTCGCTCATTTACATCGAGGGAGTGCTTTTCTCTCTGTTGATGTTCTTCATGCCCTTCATTAACGTGTATTTCTGGGCAATCTTCTGGGTCGGTGTGACAATCGCAAATCTCCTCTTCTCAGTCTATGTTGCTTTGAAAGAAAAACGTGCTGATATGCTGTATGTCCCATTTATATTTCCCATTATCCTACATATCAATGCGTGGGTATTTCTTGAGCAAGGGTACAAAGAACTCATCCTTGGAAAAACAAATCTTGTCTGGTTTAAACCAGAGCGAGTCAGCATGGAAGTATGATGCCACCAACAGGACTAACATTATTTGTTCACGGAACGGTCATTGTCTTAAAGGCAATTACCAAGCGCCTGCATTTGCCTTTTTGTGCGAAATCGTATGCCCCAGAAGGAACAACCAAACAGTTTATTTCTTCGATGATGATTATTGCCTTTATTCTTTTTTATATTTCAGCTATTATCTTTGGCTTCGTATCTATGGCTCTACGAGATGATCATGCGACATGGAAAATCATTGTAGGGGAGGTTCGAGAATTAAAAATACAATCATCACTCGACTCAAGTCATAGGAACGAGAACATATCATCACCACCGACCTTTCTTGTTGTTTCCAATCAACCTCTTGCAAGTCCACCTAATCTAGTATCAGAATTATGAATTTACTAAATACTCCACATTATTTTCAACATAATATTTACCCAAATATGAAATCACTATCAAAATACACCATATCGTTTCTCTCTCTGATGCTTTTATCGTTTCTTCCACAAACGGTCTTTGCAGCAAACTTAGTACCAAATCCAGACCTTCAGTCTGAGACTGCGAGTGCCCCAACATCTTGGTCACCAAGCTTTATGCCTTCTGGTGCAACATCACTGTATCCTGTAGAGGGCCCAAGTGGCGCAGGGGACAAAGCTCTTCGTGTGGAATTCACCTCATACGCAGGAGGAGATGCAAAGTGGGTCCATGCACCTTTTACAGCAGAAGTTGGAGAACTCTATGCCTTCGCTGATATGTATCGCTCAACACAGAACTCGCACATTGTTGCAGTCATTACGTATCCAGATAGCTCAGTACGATACCTTACGATTATGACCTTGCCATCAACAAGTGGTGAGTGGAAATCAACTCAGCAGCAATTCACCATCGAAGCATCTCAAACCGCACCTGCTGGTCCAGTATCGGTTTCAATGATGCATGTTCTCGATGGTATCGGCTTCTTAGAAACGGACAATTACCATGTAGAAAAAATTGCTGATGCTTCAGCAAATGTGTTTTCAGAAGGAGTCATCTCACTGACCTTCGATGACGGATGGGCATCTCAGTATGATATCGGTCTTCCAATACTCACTAGTGCAAATCTTCCAGCCTCATTCTATGTCATGAATCAATCTACAGCACAGGCATCTGTTGATTATTTTGTCACTCAGATCGGAAACATTTCTTCGATCGTGAATGCAAATAGTGTTCAGTGGTTCGAGATTTACCTTGATCCAACAAGTTTATCATTTCGCTTCGTTGATACATACACCGCTACCAACGATTCATTCATTGAATTCGGGTATACAAACGCAAGTGGTACGCCCGAAACACAGACATTTGGTCCGTATTCAGCAGGTACAGATAAGAAAGTTGCGATAAACCTAACACTCACTCCTCGACAATCAGGTACTCCACTGACCATTCGCCACTACAGTATCGACCCTATCACTGTGAGTGCACCATCACTGTTTAACTACAGTTTAGGGTTTATGACTCTTGAGCAAATTCTCTCTCTTCAGAGTTTTGGATATGAAATTGGAGGACATACCAGAAACCATTGTAATCTTCTTGCAATCTACAATGATTCAAATTCCGCAATTGACGCAAATGTTTGTGCATTTCCACTTGCGAACACCACTCCTGCATTTCAAGTAGATCAAGCTGATCTTCGAAGTGCACTTGGTTCAGCATTCAACACTTTTGCCTATCCAAATGGGGCAAACAATGAGTCGATTAAAACACAAGTTGGCTCAGCTGGTTTTATTGCCGCAAGAACTGTTGACCTTGGGTACAACACAAAAATTAGTGACAAGTATGCTCTAAAAGTTCAAATTGTTGACGCAAGTACGACACTGCCAATGGTCGAGTCTTGGATTAATACTGCGCTGCTCAATAAGACTTGGCTCATCCTCGTCTTTCACCAAATTAGTGATTTAAATGTGATTAATACACTTGGAGCAAAGGGTGCAACGACCCCTGAGATGTTCCAGAGTATTGCAACGTTTCTATCTGGAAAGAATGTTAAAACAGTAAGAGAAATAATTCCTCAAATGAGCTCAGTGATTGAGACACCGGACCTCCTTCCTCCAGTTGTGACTCTTCTGGGCCCAGTGTCTATGGATGTTGCTGTTGGCTCTTCATTTGTTGAGCCTGGATACACTGTGACAGATAATCTGGATTCATCAGTCGATGTGGTCGTTTCCGGGATTGTGAATACTGCAGCGACTGGCACATACCAGATTACCTACAACGCAACCGATAATGCAGGTAACCATGCTCTCGAAAAAGTGCGAACGATCAATGTGACTGAATTGCCTGTGGTAAACCATGTGCCAAGTATCACTCTCCTTGGTTCAAATCCCGTGACGCTCACAGTGGGGAATACCTATACAGAATCAGGGGCAACATCGACTGACCTTGAAGATGGTAATCTCACATCACAAATCGTCATGACTGGCAGCGTGAATACTGGTGTGGCA
>CAYPEZ010000056.1:0-4613 GCA_964409985.1 uncultured Candidatus Saccharibacteria bacterium | reverse complement strand
CCATTACAGAAAACCGCCTCACAATAAAAGCAATATATGGAGAGGAGGATCAAGTGATCGAAGCGCTCTTGTGGGATCCGCATACCACCGAAGCAGAAGCGCAGCTCAATGTGTTTGATCGCGCAATTCTTGATAAGGGGCAACATCACACCATGTCCTCAACCGTTTTGCGCATCGACGAACTTCCGTTTGACCCTGATCGTCGGCGTGAGAGTGTGCTTTTCGAAGATCACGATAAAGCATTTCTCGTTGTGCGAGGTGGGCCAGAATACATCAAGGCACGAGGTATTGATGACCGTGCTCTAGAGTGGGCAAAAGAGAAGGGGAAAGAGGGGTGCCGCATTCTCGCTGTAGGAATCAAAGAAGTTCCCGTCGGACAAAAAGACATTTCTGTCGAACTTGAGGAAGGTGCTCGCTTTGTCGGTATGGCAGCATTTTTTGATCCCCTCAAACCCTCAACAAAAAAAGCTGTGGTGCACGCAGAGGAATTAGGTGTTCGGGTCAAGATCATTACAGGAGATAGTCGAGAAGTCGCAGGATGGGTAGGGTACGAAGCAGGGATTATTGATCGCCCAGAAAAAGTGCTAACGGGGCAAGAGTTTTTGGCACTTTCAGAAGGAGAGAGACGAAAAGCAGTGCTCGAATATGATGTATTTGCCCGCACAGCCCCAATAGAAAAAAAAGAAATTCTCTCATATCTGAAAGAGCAATTTATTGTTGGATTTCTTGGCGAAGGATTCAACGATGCACCTGCGCTCAAGTTGGCACATGTAGGACTTGTGGTTGAAAATGCATCAGATATTGCTCGTGATACCGCAGATGTTGTGCTGATGAATAAGTCCCTCGATGTGATTGTTGATGGAGTTCGTGAGGGAAGAGTCATCTTTGCAAACACGATGAAATATATCCGTGCGACGCTCACGTCAAACTTTGGTAATTTTTATGCACTCGCTTTTTCGACACTGTTTGTTCCATACCTTCCCATGCTTCCAATCCAGATTCTTCTGCTGAATCTTCTATCTGATTTCCCGATGATTACCATTGCGACTGATACCGTGGATACAGAAGAAGTGCGCAAGCCAAAGCAATATGAATTGCGAGAGCTGATGAGGCTCGCCCTTCTTTTGGGGATTATTTCAACTGCGTTCGATTTTCTCTTTTTCTTTGTGTACCGGGGCTACGGAGAGTCGACACTCCAGACTTTCTGGTTTATGGGAAGCATCCTGACCGAACTCATCCTCCTCTTTTCTATCCGTACCATGCGTCCGTTTTGGAAGGCGTCGCGCCCGCATATGTTCGTCACCGGGTTTACTGGGGCAGTAGCTCTAGTGACAGTCTTGTTGCCATTCACGACGTTTGGGCAAAAAATCTTTCATTTTGTTCTCCCAGATCTGCATCTTT
Source organism: uncultured Candidatus Saccharibacteria bacterium (assembly GCA_964409985.1). GTDB lineage: Bacteria > Patescibacteriota > Minisyncoccia > Phycocordibacterales > UBA6899 > CAYPEZ01. The sequence goes on along the minus strand of CAYPEZ010000056.1, from coordinate 3,212 downwards.
TTTGTCTAATGATCGGGATAGTCCTGTGTTATTTTCTTGCGACGGAGGCAGGGAAACTCCTCATCTTGCGCCTCACTCCATCCTCTCGCCAGTAATTTCTAGGCCACATTTGACAAATATCTAACCCCGAGGCGAAACCTCGGGGCATGAAGAATTTGTGGTAGAGTCGCTCTATGGCATTCCGTGAACCCTTAGTTGAAGGCGAGTATTACCATCTTTATAACAGGGGAGTTGATAAACGTATTGTATTTGAAGATGATCACGATTATCGACGATTTATGGTACTGCTCTACCTCTGTAATTCAATAAAACCTCTCTCCACAAGAGATAGAGAAGAGGCACAGAACGGAGAAGATATTTATACTTCAGAACGTGGCGATACATTGGTAAGCATTGGTGCCTACTGCCTTATGACAAACCATTTTCATATTCTTATTCAAGAGAAATCCGACAGGGGGATTTCTCAATTTATGCAAAAACTAACGACAGCGTACACAATGTATTTCAATAAGAAGTACAAGAGAACAGGCGCACTTTTTGAGGGAGCGTTTAAGTCACGGCATGTAGATAATGATCGTTATATGAAATATCTCTATGCATACATTCATTTAAACCCAATTAAAAATAAGGATATTGGATGGACCGAAAGAAAAATTACACAAATGAGTAAAGGAAAAACATTCTTAAAAGAATATCCCTATTCAAGTTATCTTGATTATCTACATCAGAATCATCGCAATCAAAATGCCATTCTTCGGCCTAGTGATTTTCCAAAATATTTTTCTAAGGGAGACTCCTTTGAAAATCTTGTTTCTTTATGGGAAAGCATGCCCAGAGAATAAGGTCTGGAATTGACAGATCTACAACCCCGAGGCGAAACCTCGGGGTAAGTTGATGGTGCGGAGGGTGAGGAAGAGGGGAAATTCCTTGCGAGCAGTGTTTTCTGCTTTTGCACGAGCACCGACACTTGTTCGGTGACTTGTCCACTCCTCTATGCGTTCGATGAGAAGCCCTTGCTTGGCAAGGTGTTTGGTGTACCACTGGAGTGGTCGATGGAATGAAACTGTTGTTGGAGAGTTCGCCACACCGGGATGCATGGCAATTTCTTCTCGAGACTCTGAAAGGTATGCATCAATCCTCCTGTACTGTATCTGATTCTCAGCGTCGTATTGCCAAGAGCTTCGTTTGGGAATACGAAATGCTGGGTGATTAAGCACCATTGTAAACATGCCTCCAATCTTTAGAACCCGTGCAACTTCAGAGAATACAGCATCTGCACGAGCAATGTTTTGAATTGCAAGAGAAATAAGGACGTGATCAATACTCTTATCTTTTATAAAAGTAAGTTTGTCTGCAGGAGAGACAACAAAGGTGGCTTTAGGTACTTTTGTTTTTGCTTTTGCGATAAGTTCTGGTGAAATATCAACTCCCGTGACATGGGCATTGGTACTCAAATGCTCAGAAAAAAATCCTTGTCCGCAAGCCAGATCGAGAATGTGCATCCCTGCCTTCGGCTCAATAAGGCGAAGGAGGTTTGGGAGAAGGACTTTGCTATGGTAGGTATCCGGGCCTGATAGGTGCTCGTCGTACCACTCGTGAACTGGGCCCCACGAGGTCTTCTCGGTTTTGTTTTTTGGGTTTTGCCCCCTCTTGTTCATATATATTGGCATTGTACAATAAACAAGGCATTTGCCCTATTCTAAAGATTTCATGGATGCTACGTTGCAGAAAAAAATTGGCGCAGTTTTTGTAATACTACTTCTCGTTGTCGGAGCATGGCAGTGGGGTGTGTATTCAGAGCGAAATTCAGCAGTGACGCATCACCAATTTACCGAGTGTCATCGTACCTACAATCTGTTGGACAAGACGCTTGATTGCGAGCGTGTTGATGATGCTGTGACACGAATTTCTGGACTCGAACAGGATGTGGGAGACATTATCGATAAAAAAGTACAAGAAAAAATCGTTAGCAGGGTAGGAGTTTTTTATCGCGATCTCACTACTCGGCGATGGTTCGGGATTAACGCTGATGCAGAATTCTATCCTGCTAGCCTTGCGAAGCTTCCGCTCGGTATCACGTACTTCAAAGTTGCGGATCTCGAGCCTCAAGTCCTTGACCAGGTCCTCCCACTCACAGTACAAAAAGAATACACGAACGAAGGCCAAAAAGTCAGCGTGGATAGCCCAATGGTTCCAGGGCAGAGTTATTCAGTTCGTCGCATGATAGAAGACCTACTCGAATACTCTGATAATCGACCAATAGCACCGCTCCTAAATTTTATGCGCCAAGATGTGTGGAAAAAAGTGTATGCTGATTTTGGTATACGAAAACAAAAAGACGATGGAACAGAAGAGTGGTCAGTGACACCACGAGTAATTTCAAATGTCCTTCGGTCCCTCTATAATGGATCCTACTTAGACTTAGGATCATCACAGGAGCTCCTTGAGATTATGACACGGGCACGGTATACGCGTGGGATTGTTGCAGGGGTAGACCACGATGTTCTTGTTGCGCATAAGTTTGGTGAAGCAACTATGGTAGAAGCAGATGGTTCATACACCCCTACTCTCCATGATTGCGGAATCGTCTATAAACCTGATGCGCCATATATCCTGTGTGTTATGACGGAAGGAAAAGACTTTACTCAACTCGAGTTTGCCATTGCTGAAATATCCAAGGTGGTGTTTGATGCGCAGTAACCATTGCTTTTTTGGAAAAATAGTGTAATATTTTTACATGACTCGCTGAGCGAGTTTTTCTATTTATATGGAGATTCGAAACATCGCTATTATCGCTCACGTCGACCACGGGAAAACGACACTCACCGACGCTATTATGCGCCAAACAGGTGCGTTTCAAGAGGGAATGAGCATGGATCAAAACACACTCGAAAAGGAACGCGGTATCACTATTTACGCCAAAAATTCCTCTATTCAGTACAAAGGGACCAAAATTAATATCGTTGACACGCCAGGCCATGCGGACTTTGGCAGTGAAGTTGAGCGTGTCCTCCGTTCTATCGACAATGTGCTCCTGATTGTTGATGCGCAGGAAGGACCAATGCCACAGACACGGTTTGTTCTCAAAAAAGCTCTTGAGATTGGGATGAAGCCAATTGTCGTCCTCAATAAGATAGATAAGCCTGCCGCCGATCCACATCGTGCTGAGCATGAAGACCTCGATCACTTTATTGAGCTTGGCGCGACTGAAG
>CAYPEZ010000055.1:0-4786 GCA_964409985.1 uncultured Candidatus Saccharibacteria bacterium | reverse complement strand
CTTCCCCAATATACCAAAGATCTTCTTCGTCATTCAGCCAGGATACCCCAAACCGTTTAAGTGAGAATGGAACTGAATAATCAATCAAAGTTTTTTCACCACTAGTGTTCAAAAAGTATTCATGAAAGTAGCTCATCGCAAGCTCTCGAATACTCCGATAAATAGGGTCGCGATACCGAAGAACCGCATGGTTTGTCTTTGATATTGCGCCCCAATATTTTCCTTTGCGAAAGAGAGCGACAACGTGGTCATCGTCTCCCTGTTTGCTTCGTAGATCGAGTAAACATGGTTGATATCCCCAATACCAAAGAACCGCCGCAGCAAGAAGTGCGCCCTCGAGGCAATGAGCAGATTTTCGACGAATGGTTTCACTCGGAGAAGACAGAGAGTCTGAAAAATTGAATGGAATTGAATTGAGATAATCTTGTATGTGCTCCGGTGTTTTGAGTTTTTGAAACAATTCAGTGTTTTGTTTTCCAAGAAGTGTGCTCCATTGAATATTTCGTGTGTTCCCAGACATAAATATAGAGCAGTAGTTAGATTTGGTGTTTTTTCTTTTCGCACGAAAAACACACTCCATAAAACTCTAACGCATGACTCTCTATCCCCTTAAAGTGCTTTGAAGATTGTAGCGCTCGGTATTCTATCCCTTCTGTCTCGCAATCTTCGACATCTTCAACGAGGCCGCACACAGTACACGCAATGTGGTGATGATGCGCTCTTCCGAGATTCATTTCGAAGTGCGCATGAGGATGCCGAAGGTCAACGCGACGGAGAATCCCTTTTTGGACGAATACTTCAACTGCTCGATAAATACTCACTTGATCTAATTTTTCCTCTAATGCTCTGTGCACCTCTTTAATTGTCTCTGGTTTCGAGCTATTTCTGAAGTGTTCGAGAAGAGCAATGCGCCCTGGTGTTGCTTTAAGACTTGCTTCCCTCAAAAGAACCCCAAGAGTTGAGTGTGTCTTGGTACGCATGCGTTTATTCTATTATAAACGCAAATTAGTTGCAATAAGTTATTCAGCATGCTATCTTAACGCAACAATATTGCATTTATGAAAATAGCATTTGTCGGCAAAGGTGGTAGCGGAAAAACGTCTTTAAGCTCTCTATTAAGCCGCTTTTTGGCATCAAAGGGGCATCCTATCATTGCGATCGATGGGGACATCAACCAGCACATGGGTCGCTCCCTCTCCGGGTCTGACGATCTCCAATCCTCCCTCCCACCGATGGGCATCGAAGCGAGAACGATCAAGGATTATCTTCGGGGAGAGAACCCGCTCATCGAAAGCGCAGGAAGCATGATCAAGACCACTCCCCCGGGAACAGGATCTCGACTCCTGTCAGTGACAGGAACGAATACGATCTATGATCGATTCTCACGTATCGTGGATGGAGTAAGGTTCATGGCCGTCGGCCCCTTTAGCGAGGATGATCTCGGAGTCCGGTGCTATCACTCGAAAACCGGCGTCGTCGAGCTCCTCCTGAATCACATGCTGGATGGAAAGGGCGAATACATTGTCGTCGATATGACCGCAGGTGCGGATGCGTTCGCCTCCGGACTTTTCACGCGGTTCGACCTCACGATCCTCGTCGTCGAGCCCACGGTCAAATCTGTCGATGTCTACCATCAGTACCAGTCGTACGCCAAGGACCACAGCATCATCATCCGCGTCGTCGGCAATAAGATCGAGAACCCCGATGACGAGGCGTTCATCCGCGAGCGTGTCGGTGACGCATACATCGCAGGGTTCCCTGTATCGAGTTTCGTGAAGCGCACCGATCGTGGCGAGCACCTTCCGCTCTCCCTTCTTTCTGACGTCGAATCCCGCATCCTTTCTTCGATCAAGGACATCGCCGATGCCCAAAAGAAAGATTGGGTGAAGTATCTCTCGGTTGCCCAGGAGTTCCACAAGAAGAATGCCAAGAGCTGGGCGAGTGCGGATGTGGGAATGGATCTGACCAAACAGATCGATCCGTCGTTCCGCTATCCGCTGGCAGAGGCGCGCTGAGCACTGACGAGGCTAGCGATAGGGGTGTTTCGTCGAAGTGCCCCGATCGCTCGCATTGTCGCGAGTTTCGTTCTTTCACAATCGCCCACAGGAGGGCATCATGTCGTTACCATCCATCCCGGAGGTCGCAAAGGACCTCAAGATCGATCTGTCCAAAGCCAGGAAAAACCAACGTGAGCGAGTACTCGTCGAAGCCATGCGTCGGGATCTTCCCCTCGCGGTGGAGCTCCTCCACGAGAAGAGTCACAAGAAGGGCGCCGAGGCCGAGTGGCTGGAAGACCCGAACAGCGAAATTGGCAAGCAGCTCATCAGGCTGCATGCGAGCGATGCACTTCGCCCTCTCGCAGAGAAGCACTTCTGCCACAACAAGAAGTTGTGGTTTGTGAACTGCTGCAAGGGGACGGTGGGGACCAAGCCCCGCAACCTGCTTAAGCTCCAGATCGAGACCCAGATGGGTCCGATCGCCTACGCCGACTGCTAAGGCGCTCGAGCCTACACCAAATTAGTGTAGGCTCGTTTTTTTTGTAAGGTACAATATGCACATGTACATGCGAATGATGTTTGTTGTTGCTCTTGCTCTCACGCCTTTTTTACTTTCTGCACAGGAACTCGTCCCAGAGACGGTTACAGTTGAGCGTGCGGTGGTTCGTACAATTTTATCAGAAACAACAAACCCTATTCCTGGTACCAGTGTTTCTGCCGTCGTTCAAAAACTCCAGGTCGAAATTCTTACTGGTCGATCCACGGGAGAAATCGTCATATTTGAGAATGATTATCTTCCACTGAAGGAAGGACAACGCTTCTTCCTTCGCCACGAGACTAGCCCATTTCACACCAGTGACGTCTATGCGGTGCTTGAGCCTGACCGCACTCTCGTACTCAGCGTGTCAGTAGTATGTTTCCTTTTTCTTCTATTTCTCATTGGCGGAAAGCAAGGTATACGAGGACTCTTAACTCTCGTCGCAAGTATCGCCATCATCATTTGGGTGCTATTCCCTGGACTCCTTAAAGGATATTCCCCAATTTTGTTGAGCACACTTGTATCTTCTATTATTGTCCTGGTTGGGGCATACGTGACACACGGGTGGAATAGGGCAACAACGGCGTCCGTCGTTGGAATGATCTCAACACTTATCGCAACAGGGGTGCTTTCGCACGTATTTATCGAGGCGGGTCAATTTAGCGGCATGAGTAGTGAAGAATCCGTGTATCTCAATTTTGATACATCAGGAATCCTCAATTTTCGTGGACTCTTGCTGGGGGGCATATTAATTGGACTGTTGGGAGTGCTCTATGATGCAGCAATAAGCCAAGCAATTGCTGTCGAAGAATTATTGCGTGCTGGGATTCATGACAAAATACTCCTGTTTACCCGCGCAATGCGCATGGGGCGTGAACACATTGGAGCCCTTGTGAACACGTTGGCAATTGCGTACGTGGGAACATCTCTCCCGCTCCTCCTTCTCTTTTATCATTCATCGAGCAATGTTCTTGCCTCATTAAATCGCGAGCTCTTTGCGGAAGAAATTATCCGCACCATGGTTGGAGGTTCGGGAGTACTTTTAGCTATCCCGATCACAACAATCGCTGCAATTTTTCTCATGACACAAAAAAGCTTGAAGAAGATCAAGGATTAGATTAAGCTACGAGCTGCTGTGTTCATTGGAGTACTGTGTGGAGAATAGACCCGAAAATAGCGCGCAAGACAAACAGCTGAAAGACGAGCAACAACCACACGAAGAGAAATACGTTCCCCTACAGAATAATGATGAGATCGAGCGTTCTCGCATCATTGCCAAGGCAATTAATGCCCGTAATAAAATTCTTCAGCATCGCTAAAATATACCCCCACCCTTCCATGAAGAGTGGGGTTCTTTTTTTGAGAAATTCCCCAAAAAAACACATCACCCGCATCAGCTGAATGCGGGTGACAATGTTTTCCGATGTGCGGTCTCGTGGTGGAGTGTAGTTTGCATCCCTCACACTACCGAAATAGCGGGACACACAACAAGAAGGTTGTCCTTCTTTGCTTTGCTCCATCAAAACTGAAGAACACTAGGGAAAGAAACAGTGGGCCCTGACAGAGACATTACTTATGACGCTGACCCTTGGGTGATTTCGGTCACAGAGGATCGGTGGGTCAAAAGCATATACGAGACTCACGCTTAGGGGGGTGGACCGGCCTTTTGGACCGCCACACAGAGGAAACCTAAGAGCTCTCTGGGGAGATGTGGGACACTTGTGGTGATCACATCTACAAGGATTATCCCAAGTGACGCAATGAGGGTCAAACGCACGGTGTGTATAAGTAGCCCGTATTTGACAATATAACGAATAAACATTATAATCTTCTACTGATTACGCTCCTTTCGAAAAAATATACAGGGGAATAACATGACTCTCGATCGCAAAGAAGCGATACTTCGTGGAAAAGAAATTCTTTCTGTGATGACCGATCGTCCTGTGCAGTATCGAGGAATGAACACAGATCTCGAGCTGCTGATGGAGGACTTTGAGCTTTCGTTCCAGGATCTGGGAATATCCAAAACGGAGTATGGGAACCTGCTCCGTCGATGTGCCGTCGCTAGAGCACAAGAATGTTTTCGCAACGCAAGAAAGCGTTCCCCTGCTTATCCCTGGCTGCGTTTTTTTGAGCTAGAGATGAGTAAGGGTGGACTCAGCTTTTCAGAAGTGGGTGTCGAGGCCTACGAATACGAGCAACACCGAAGCTGGTTTGTATAGCAGCTATTTGGATTGGGTCAACATCATGA
>CAYPEZ010000054.1:0-4882 GCA_964409985.1 uncultured Candidatus Saccharibacteria bacterium | reverse complement strand
GATGACAACAAAACAGAAACTTGTCTTTCTCGGGGTTCTCTGTGCTTTCCCTTTTATAGCGTCTGCGGCTTGGTGGAATCCTGTATCATGGTTTGGAGGATGGTTTGGACTTTTCGACTCATATGCCTCGCAAAAAAATGCAGAACAGATTGCGGTTGAAACTGTTCCAATAAAAGACGACTCTCCGAGTTCAAGTTTTTTTTCAAAAGCAAAACCGAAGAATCCTGAGCAGCCACACGAAGCAGCTCCTGCAACTTCAACAAAACCTGCGGTTCAACCACCATCACCAACAGCACCAAAACCATCACCCGTCTTTGGAATTGAAATTCCACCCGCTCCACCAAAAACAAACACTCCTGTTGCGGTGCAGCCACAAGTTCCAGTACATATCTTTGACGATATCCGTCTTGCAAGAAAAACATTAGGATACGCAACAAGCTCAAACATATTGTATATCGGTGCCCTATCGACAACGACACGTTTAACCATCAAGCAAGTGACGACAAGTGGAATTTCCTTCAATACCAATGCAAGCGCATGCAAATCGACTCCCTGCGCTCTCACAAACGTTGTTTCAATCGCAAGCTCTGTCAAAGAAGGAACGTATCCTGTTCAGGTCACCATCTCTGCAGGGACAACTACTGTTCTCGGATCATTTTCGGTCATTGTTCTCCCTCCAGAACCCCTTGATGTCGTCATGACCATATCTGGTCCGATCTCAGTGAAAAAATATGCAAATGGAAGTGTCTCTGGCTCAAACATCGTATCCATCCAAGTGATCCGAGGAACACCGGAAACCCTTACCATTACGCAATCAGATCTCCCAGACGGAGTAACGGGAAGAGCATCTTTGGGAACGTGTACGCCGCCCTGCAAACTTACAAATATGCTTTCCATATCAAGTGATGCAGTATCAGGACAATACTCAATGGTTATTCGGGCAAACGGGGCCACAATAAGCCGTAGTGCGAGTTACAGCCTCAATATTGGCTACTCAAATGCATTTGGTATGCATTTTGAAGGAGAAAGTCGAACATATACACAAAATCAAAACCCAACAGCATCCATCATTATGGATTACCCCTTTGATCTCCTTCTTGACGGCGGAACACCAGAAACAGTGACTCTAAGCTCAAAATCGTACAATGCCAGTACTTCTGTTACCTTCTCCCAAACATCATGCACTCTTCCCTGCAAGGGCCTCAATGCGCACATTCAACTCCTCCCAGGAATGAATACGGGAACATACAACATTCCTCTCACAGCAACCGTAAAACGGAATGAAGATGATGGGAGAGGAGGAACACGGGTTGTCACATACACAGAGATAAAAAATATCTCTGTAAAAATTGTTTCTCTTATAAATCCCTGATACAAAGGTCGGCAATCCTCACATACTAAAACCCTGTCCCTACTCAGAGACAGAGTTTCAAGTAATTTATAATCCCATTTTTGCGTGTAAACCGCGACCCATCATTCCTTTACCGCTTGCTTGAAGTTTTTCTACTGCGGCAAGTCGACTGTCTGCTTGGGCTTGAGTAATGACCCCCTGGCTGACGAGTGTCGCGAGATGGTCTTTCATTTCTGTCTTACGAAGTTCGGCCATTTTTGTTTTAATGGTCTCTTCGGAAATTCCTTTTTCGGTTGCAATTTCACGAAGTCCTTTTCCTTGTGCCCAATAGCTCTTTACTTCATCAACAGTAATTCCGAGAATCTGTGCCTCTCGAGTGAATTGTTCTGTTGCTCGTGTGGCTTGTTCTACTGGCGTCAGGTTCGTAGCCCCCATGCCAAACATACCGTGCGCCGAAGCAAACAATGGAACTGCTACTACCGAGAGAAGTACGCCAGCGAGTCCCACTCCTATCATTGATTTCTTTTTCATGGTTTTTTCAGTTTAGTTACTAACACTTTTCTGTGAGTCTCACCCCCATTACTACACAGCGGTCGAAAAATTATTTCAGTGTGGTTGTCGGCGCAACGAAAAACATCATTGGTCGAGAGCGATCTCCTTCTCTAAACATTTTGCCTCTTTTCCTTGGATCAAAATCCATTTCATCAACTTTCATGACTCCTTCGGCTTGCACACTATCACCCGTGCGGTCTCCAATAATGACGACCACATCCCCCTCTCCAAGATCAGTTCCATGTGGGAAACCAGTTTTTTCATCAATGAGAATGGTTGTCGTACCGCGTCGATGCTCAATAATAAACTGTTGATCAAAAACAGATATGATACGTCCACGATAAACATGTTGAGCCATGGGGATTTCGCGATACATTCCACCCATCACAGGGAGCCTTCCTTCAAAAGCACGCATACTTAACCGCTCATGAAACCCAGCATACCCGACCAGTGCTGTGCAAAGGGTCACAACACCAATCACTCCGGCAGCACTATAAAGCAGAGGTGTTTTTCTCCCTGCACCATAAAACCTTGCCAAAATTTCAAGAATAACAATAAACAAGAAAGAAAGACCTATCAAAATCCACGGCAAAGCGAAGATGAAAGAACGAAGTCCACGGAACCCAAACAGTGGGGCAAAAATTACTCCATTTGCTCTAAGAAGGAAGAGCACGAAACTCGAGAGGAACACGAGCGATAGCCCCATGATGACAATCCCCAACACAAGAAGTGTACTTCGTAAGACAAAGTGCCAACGCGGACGCATGGTCACCTCGCCTTTCTGAATTGCCCCCATGATTTTTTGTTTGAGTTCTTGTGACATGTATCGTTCTTACTGATGAATAAATGTTGGATCAATATCGTTAAGGGCTTTTCGTGCGTATTCGCGTCCTCTTCGTAACCGAACACCCACAGTTGAAACTGGTATACCGAGGACATCGGCAATATCCTCATATGCGAGCTCTTCGAAATAATAAAGAATAAGCACCTCGCGATACTTCTGATCTATACCATTGAGTGTTTTTTCAAGACGATTACGTTCCTCTTCTCGTAATGTTTGGTCATCTGCTTTTTCTTCAGCATGAAGTGTGGGGAAAATCGTATCAAAATCAACAAGACTTCGACGAACATGCTCCCTTTTTCTTAAAGCGTTTACAAAAATATTATGCGCGACACGATAAATCCATGAGGAGAATTTTCTTGTCGTGTCTACAGATTGAATATTCTGGTATACCTGAAGGAACACATCTTGGACAAGATCGTCAGTATCATTCGCATCTAAAAGAAACTTCCTCGCATACCGACGCAACTTACTCTCATACCGTTCAACAAGGACTCCGAATGACTCAACGTCTCCAGCTTGGACCTTACGTACGACTTCTTCATCCATGATTGTATCCATACAGTGCGGTATACAGTCTACTACACACCTACGGATCCTTTTCTTTCACGTAATCTTAGGAGAGATGCGCACACTCGATAAGTGCGACAACATAGAGGCTCTCTGCCCACCCGAGTGGGATATTTTCGTTTGGTTCACGGCTATTTGAGTAGTAAAGCTCTGGGAGCTTCCCATCAATAAACAGATTTTCAGTCTTCCTAAGGTACTCCATGGCTTTCTCTTTATTCCCTCTTTTTGCATAGATAATTGAGAGCCAAGGGAATCCCATTACCCATTCTGCTTCTTCGCTCCATCCGTCAACCGAGTTCTTGTTGTAATATTTATCAGTCTTGTACCGAATCACCCCCCGATCGCGAGCGAGGTGATATTCGAGGTTCTTGAGGATGACTTCTTCATCTTCTTTAGAGACAAGGTCATATGGATAGAAAAGCGAAAGAAGTGCGAGATCGCAAAATTTTGTGACTGACTCGCGAGGAAGGAGCTTCGAAAGAGCTTGCTCCCCTTTTTCAATCAGTTCACCAGGAACTGATATCCCTGGAACTCGCGAAATTGCTCTCAGACCAGCAACGCATGCGCCGAGAGATGATGCATGGACTTCTTCATACTCTTCCCAAACTCCATTGTCGGGATCATGCCAGTATTCGATTGACTGAAGATAGTCTACAAGTCGCTGAACAATCCGTCGTTCGTCATCTGACTCAATGAGTGCATATCCTTTCGGCTCGAGATCGCCGAGCTTAAATAAAAATGCTCCAACTGCATCATTCTGTTTATTCCCCCATTCTTCCCAGTATTCCTCGAAGGTCTCTGGATGGTATCGAGCATGGATATATTGCCACGTCTGATGTGGCTTTTGTTGTGCTGCCCAATCAATCTTTCCTTCATGCTTGAGGAAGATAGACAAAAATCCTTTATATACTTGCCTGACCGTTTCTACATCTCCAGACCATTCGAAACCCAGCGCTACATAGATGTTGTCTCGAAGCCATGCTTTGTCGTATCCAGTACGAACACCCTTTGGAGAAGCGAGAAAAAGTCCTGAATCCGCACGGAGTTCACGGAGGATGCGGAGTCTCTCTTGGATCACAGGAACGATGTGTTGCGGTAATGGCGACATACGATCACGAAAAAATTATGGGAGTCTCCACTCTTCCTCTGCGGCATTCCACAGAGTCAAGAGATACGGCTTTCTCTCTTCAAGAGCACGAGCCATGTCTGGATACGACGTCCGCAGCTCAATGTAGAGAAGAAGAAGATTCCGCTCATGTTCATGAAATGCAACAAGCTTTGCAACAGACTTCTCTTTAAAGTAATCGCCTTCCTCTCTCACCTTGTGAAGAAGGTCAGTGACTCGTTCGAGTTCAAGTTCGGACTTTGCAACAATATAATCTTCGATCGAAACGATCTTTTTTTTCATGGTACAAACTGCAATTAAGGGAATTTCCGCCCCGCACAACTTTCTTATCTTGCTTTCTTTAAATCTTGATCTACTTTGGAGTAAATATCGGGCATCAGTCCTGCGATCAACTCTGCGGCACGCATCTGCCGTTCATGAGGCAATAGCGGTGCAACTTCTC
>CAYPEZ010000053.1:0-4983 GCA_964409985.1 uncultured Candidatus Saccharibacteria bacterium | reverse complement strand
GAACAAGAGCCAGAGAAAAATGGGACCCCTCAGTGCTGGAAATCCGTAAAACGCAAACGGAATGAGCGTAATGTTGATCGGTCTCCACGGACTTTGCCAGGTTTTGTGGTGCGCCATGTAGATTTTCTCGACTGATTTCTCTGTGACGCTTGCCATAAGGTTCGCGTAACTGAGGGTGATAACTCCAGCGATGGCGTACCAGACGCTGAGGGTAAATGCTTTCCGAGTTGTGATCGCAAGGATGATGCAACAGAATCCAAGCACGAGAAACATGACGATATCGAGGCCGCGCGGTGTGAGTCCAAGACTCTTGGCGCCCCAAGCGATTTGTCGTGCAGTCCAGTGGTCCATCGAAAGAAGAACAGTTTTCATCAGTCCCCTCATGAGCTGAGTTGTCTGCGAACACATTACAAAAATACCGTTTATTGTCAACGTTCGTAACCATAAGTGTAGTGATATAGAATATGGACATGCCACACGCAGATAACGAATTTGTTGATTTTATTATCGACGAGATCGGAGACCCACTCATTTATGCAAAAGCAATGTTTGGCGGATATGGCTTATATCGAAATGAGCAGTTCTTTGGGATCGTGTACGATGGTGTTTTGTACCTTAAGACGAATAGTCGCACGCGAGGGTGGTATACCGAAGAAGGAATGCACCCATTCCGCCCAACACCCAAACAGACACTGAAAAACTACTACGAACTTCCAGAACGTGCTCTTGATGACCGCCTGCTCCTCTGTGGCAAAGTCGAGGAAGCATGGAGGATCTCTGAAACAGAAAACTTTTAGAGCGTCATCTTGCCAGACCTGTTATAAAAAGCCTTTCCAGAGCCCTGGCACAGGGTATACTTATAATCGTGGATCCTCGAGAAAAGAATGCAGATGTTGTGATCCCCGGAACACGGGGGCTTTCTGGGGCGCTCTATTTTACACCACTGGTATTCATTCTTTTTGGCGCACTCAGTTATGTCCTCCTCACTCAAACCGATTTCGATCAAGGATTTCTCGCTATTGTCTTCCTTGTCCTTGCGGCGGCGCTCGCAGTTTTTTCTTTTATCATCCTTTGGAAACACTTGAGGCCATATCGCATGATGGTCGGGAGCCTGAACCGCTACATCGAAAGTGCAAAGCATTTTGGCGAACGATATAAGCTCGCACTTCAGGGAGCCAACGAAGGTTTTTGGGACTACGACATTATGCGTGGACAGATTTTCTTTTCTTCTCGGTGGATGAGCATGCTCGGGTATACCGAAAAAGAAGAAACACAGCCACTGTCATTCTGGCAGGAGCTGTATCACCCTGAAGATAAAGACGGAGTGATTCGTGCGATGGAAGCGCATTTGGATAAGCGAACCCCAACATTCTCTGTTCAGTACCGTATTCGCAGACAGACCGGTGAATATATGTGGGTTGAAGAATCTGGAAAAGCCATGTGGGGAGAAAATGGAAAACCCATGCGAATGGCCGGCGTCACCAAGGATGTTGGCAACATTAAGCGCGTGCAAGAAGTGCTCGAAAGTCGTACTGCGGAGTTGGAACACGCACAGGAAAAAATCGTTGCTGAAATCCGTAACGTCGAAAAGTTCCAAAAAGCTGTCGATTCCTCGACTCAAGCAGTAGCGATTACTGATCCTCAAGGGGCGATCGTCTATGTAAACTCAGCGTGGGAAAAACTCAATCAATACACCTCACTTGAGATTCTTGGACGGAATCCAAAAGTCCTTAAGTCTGACAAAACGAATGGAGAAATTTTTGGTACCATGTGGGAAAAGATTCGTGCGGGGTATAGCTATCACAGTGAGGATGTGGTCAACCGACGCAAAGACGGAAGCGAATATCAAGCAGATCTTTCCATTTATCCTATTATTGATGATGGAAAAACAATCTTCTTCGTCTCTCTTATTGAAGATATTACGCAGCGAAAAGAAGTCGATCGTGCAAAAACCGAATTCGTTTCTCTGGCATCACACCAACTTCGTACGCCGCTGTCGGCAATCAGATGGTATTCCGAAATGCTTCTTTCAAAGTACGTAGGGACACTCAACGACAAACAGCAACAGTATGTTAAAGAGATTTATGCGGGGAATCTTCGCATGGTTGAACTTGTGAACGCCCTCCTGAACGTGTCACGCATCGACTTAGGGACTTTTGCTATCGAACCTGAGGATACGAACCTTTTTGAGATCAGTGATTCTGTGCTTTCTGAACTTACACCACAGCTCAACGAAAAAAACCAGACTGTGAACCGCATGTACGATCAAAAAGTTGGTCTCTATCGGGGAGATCACAAGCTCCTCCGTATTATTTTCCAAAATTTCCTTTCGAACTCAGTCAAATATACGCAACCCGGAGGTCAGATTACTGTCGAGATTGCCCGCCGCGATCCAGACTTGTTTATTCGTGTGGCAGACAATGGATATGGTATTCCGAAGGCTCAGCAAGGAAAGATTTTTGAAAAACTTTTCCGCGCAGATAACGTGAGACAAAAAGATACCGAAGGAACTGGCCTTGGGATGTATATTGTGAAGGCTATTGTGGCTGAGTCGGGTGGGAAAATCTGGTTTGATTCAGAAGAAGACAAGGGGACAACATTCTACGTCACACTTCCTATGGCAGGGATGCCCAAAAAGACGGGGATTAAAGGACTGACGGCATAAAGGATTGTGGTACTATTGGGATGTATATGGAAGGGAAGAAAAAGACCATTTTAGTGCTAGAAGATGAACGAACCCTTGCAAAGGCTGTCCGTGATGCTCTTGTGAGTCGTGGATTTGAAGTCGCTCTTGTGAATAATGTCCAAGATGGTCTTCAGCAAATGAAAAACCTTGGCGGTGTTGATGCGATTTGGCTTGATCACTATCTCCTTGGAAGTGGAAATGGTCTTGATTTTGTTGTTGAAGTTAAAGGGAAAGAAGAATGGAAATCCATCCCCATTTTTGTGGTCTCTAATACAGCTTCTACGACAAACATTCGTTCATATATTCAACTCGGAGTGCATAATTACTACACAAAAGCTGATTACGATATCAATCAAATTATCAGTGATGTGGAATATGCGCTTTCGCATCCACAAGGGAAGATATAACTATCTATGGCAAACACACCAAATGGCATTAAAATTTTGATTGTTGAAGATGAAGCCCCGCTCCGAAACGCGATGAGTGATATTCTTACCTTTGAAGGGTTCGCTGTTTTTCAGGCTAAGAATGGTCAAGAAGGACTCGATATCGCCCTCAGGGAGCATCCTGCCATTATTCTTTTGGATATTGTGATGCCGATTATGGATGGACTGACAATGCTAGAAAAGCTTAGGCAAGATCCAGCGTACGGAAAGAACGCTGCGGTCATCCTCCTTACGAATATTAATGACCCAGATAAGGTTGCGCAGGCCACCGATGCGGGATCCTATGATTTTCTGGTGAAGAGTGACTGGCATATCGAAGACGTGGTCAAGAAGATTAAGGGAAAGTTGGGGATTGCGTAATAACCCAACTCCTGTGGAGTGAATCTTGTCGATCGCTCAACAAAAAACCCGACAGATGTCGGGTTTTGTAATGTAAGGGCAAGAGAGGGTCTTTCTTTACGCAAAGCGAACGAAAACCAGCAAGATCACCAAAAAAGCATAACACGCTGCCCAACCACGATGACCATGTTTCCACTGATGGACTGTGAGGATGACCATCATCAACGCGGCAAGACTTGTTGGGATGTCTTTTGTATCCACGCGCACTCTCCTTATGAGATGTAGTCTTTTAACATCCTACTTTAAAAAAACACATCGTCAACATATGACTTGTGTTCATCAACAGTTCTTATATACTCCCTTCATATGTTTAAAGAATTTTTGATGCGAAAGATGCTCGAGAAGCAAATGAAGGATGTTCCAAAGGAACAGCAAGAAGCTTTGATTAAAGCAGTTTCTGAGCACCCGGAATTATTTACGGAGATTGCAACAAAGATTAAGTCACGTATGGACAACGGAGAAGATCAGATGAAAGCCGCAATGACTGTCATGATGGATTACAAAGATCAACTTCAAGGTATTCTCGGCCCAAAGTAAATGCGAACATCCTTCAGTCGGGGGAGAATCTTGTCAAAGAAAATGAGGTTGTAAATATCATAAAAGAGATAGCAGGTACCAGACGGTACCTGCTATGAAAGAATTCTTGTGCCCTATGACGCCGCTATATAGAAGAAGAATATTGAGCACGCAATTGCTATTAGAAAATATGCAAAACTTTGCAATCCATCGCCGTAATCGTCAGATGATGCTGCAATGGCTATAGCTACTGTGAAACTTAAGCCGGCAAGAACAATCGCCATATGTCCTCCAAGGAATTTGTGTGAACCACATAGACCGAATTATATTTATATATAATTTATATAATTTGTCAATACCTCGTAAAAAGTTACCATTCAGGCTATAGTTCTTTTCTATGGGACTTCAGATTGGCATTGTTGGGCTTCCAAATGTAGGCAAATCCACACTCTTCCAAGCGCTCACACGAAAGAGCGTGCTCATTGCAAATTACCCATTTGCGACGATTGACCCATCGGTAGGAGTCGTCGCTGTTCCTGATGAGCGACTTCAAAAGCTTTCTATATTTTCTCATTCAGCGAAGACTATCCCTGCGAGCATCGAATTTGTCGATATTGCAGGGCTCGTCAAAGGCGCATCAGAAGGCGAGGGGCTTGGAAATCAATTCCTCACACATATTCGCGAGACAGATGCAATTCTACAAGTCGTAAGAATTTTTGAAGATGGAGACATTCACCATGTTGCTGGTGCCATTGATCCGGTTGGGGATATTGGAGTCATTAATCTTGAACTCGCACTTGCAGATCTACAGACCGTTGAAAAGCGTATTCAGTCCATTGGGCGGGAGGTAAAACGTGGTGATAAAGAAGCCGTCGCAGAAGACGCAGCTCTACGCAAAATTGAGACTGGGCTGAAGGAGGGAAAGCGGGCAAGAAG
>CAYPEZ010000052.1:0-5240 GCA_964409985.1 uncultured Candidatus Saccharibacteria bacterium | reverse complement strand
GTGGAACTGGGAGGCCGCATTTGTGCTCGAGAGAACGTGCGGAGGTGGATGTTCGGACAATCACGAACACGAGTACGTGATCAGATACAAGCAGTTTCGTCACACGGAAGATCCAGAAATGAAACGCCGGAGCAAACTCCCCATCCTCGACGCTGATACAATCGGAATCAGTGTCAAATGACCTCAATATCTTACACACGCGTGCCCATTCTTGGGTGCGCGTGTTTTATTGTGTCATCTCGAGCTCGAGCAGCTTATTAAACTCCACCGCGTACTCAAGCGGAAGCGCTTTAATAATAGGGTTCATAAATCCCGCAACAATCAGTCGCGATGCATCATCGGCTTTATACCCCCGAAGGGCCATATAAAAAAGTTCGTCATCGCCAATTTTCCCCACTGTGGCTTCATGAGAGACTTCTGATTCTCCATTTTCGTTTTTTATAGATGGATATGTATTTGCGGAAGATGTTTCATCAAGAATCAGCGAATCACAGGAGACCGAAGAAGATGCTCCCGTGGCTGAAGGGAGAATTCTCACTTGTCCACGATAGTTAGAAACGCCACCATCTTTTGACACAGATTTTGACCGGATGACTGAATGCGTATTCTTCCCAATATGGATTGCCTTAGATCCTGTATCTTGGTACTGCCCATCTCCAGCGACGACAATTCCTAATGCGTCACTTTTTGCGCCCTGTCCCAACAAGATAGACGATGGGTAGAGCATCGTGACTCGACTCCCAAGATTTCCATTAATCCATTCGACATGCGCATCATCAAAGACAAGCGCTTTCTTAGTATTAAGGTTATAGGTATTGTGTGACCAGTTTTCGACGCTAATGTATTTCACATGTGCGCCTTTTTTCACCCAGAGCTCTACGCCACCTGCGTGAAGGGATGATGCCTGGTATTGAGGCGCTGAACATCCTTCGATATAGGTAATGTCTGATCCCTCGTCTGCAATAATCAGCGTATGTTCGAACTGAGCGCTTTTTTCGCGATTCATACGAAAGTATGCCTGGAGCGGAAGGTGAACCTTCACACCTTTTGGCACATAAATGAATGTCCCCCCTGACCACACCGCACCGTGGAGCATCGTGAATTTATGATCGGTGACTGGGATGCACTTGGTCATAAAATGCTCTTTCACGAGCTCAGGATACTTTTGAAGTGCCACATCCATGTTCTCAAAAATCACCCCTTTGTCAGCAAGTTCTTTTTTGATCTTGTGGTACACGATTCCTGATTCATACTGTGCCCCCACACCACCAAGGTATTCTCGTTCGGCTTTTGGGATACCCAATTTTTCGAATGTATCAACAATTTCTTTTGGGAGCTCTGTCCACTTATCCGTCTCGGGAACATTGGGGTCGACATAATATTCGAGATGTTCAAGATCGAGACCCGAGAGATCAGGACCCCATGACGGGAGCGGAGTCTCCTGCCAGAGCTTGAGTGCACGCAGACGGAGCTCAAGCATCCATTCGGGCTCTTTTTTGTCACTTGAGATCTTTCGCACGAGTGATTCTGTTGGCATCGGGAAGGCCGCGAGATTTGACATTTGTTGCCATACATTATAGTTTTTTTCAAGACTTGTAAAGCACTAGGACATTGACATGACAAAGAAACCTCGGACCATTGTGTCCGTTCCCTTGGAACATGATGTGCACAAAAAACTCAAAACCACGGCACACAAAGAAGATCGCTCGATTCAAAAAGTGATTGTCGATGCCGTCATAGAGTACATGAAGAAACGCGGCCACACATTCCCTTCGACAGCTCAACCTGCCATGAAGGTCGTGCGGTCGAATATCGTCCACATCGCACATCGCTCAAAACCTAAAAAGTAGGAGAGACACATGTTTTCACCTCAGACGCGGAATTTTGACCTCAGCAGACTTCGATCAATGCGTGACGAGGAACTGCTCACATTTTACGACGAGGTCTCTGCGTCACTGCAACGTGACAAGATGCAGAATATCGGATTCATCAAGACTTCTCTTCGCCAAGAAATTCTTCGCCGCATGAAGCAACTGAAGGTTTCTTGATCCTATCGCACATATATCACCCCCCCCTCCTTGGAGGGGGTTTGTTTTTTAGGTAACCTGAAACAAAAATCCCCTTCGCCAGAGACGAAGAGGATGTATACACCGTGATGCACTAGGGCACAGTGGGTGAAAACATTTCACTCGAAATGAGACATACTGCAGTTGTTAATCCCTGGAAAACATTCCATTTCTCAGTCAGCCGCATATATTGGATGGTCAGCGCCGGATAATCCACAAGAGATACATCCGTCGATTCAATGAGCCTTAAGGTCATTGTCTCGAGAGCAAGAACTTTTTTCTCAACCTCCTGAAGCGCAGATGCATAGCCGGTGCGTTGAGTGAGCTCGCTGAGCGTATTCCATTGGCCATACTCAACAATTTCACCTGCGTGAAATGTGACTCCTCGTCGATGAAGATCAATGGCCTTTACGAGACCTTCCTTCGTCTTTCCATGAGACGCCATGCTTCTTTCATGGGCACCAATGGCAGAACGCGTATCATTGATGGCCTCAAGTGAAGTTCTCAAGTGAACCATCGAGTTGGCTATGAGACCGCTTTTTTTAGGTTCCACGACAAAACGAGACTCATTAAACCTTTTGTATGCAAGTTCAAAATGTGCTCTTCCCTCACTTGCCTGTATTGCCAAGAATGCTTGTGAATTCACACAATTTGTCGGAATTCGGGGAGACAACAGATACTCAGCGTTTTGCATATTCCACTCCCATCGCAACAAAGAACACATGTCCAGCGCAATCCTGAACCCGGCATCAAGATTACTCCCCTTTTGGGGAGTGTCAACGAAGACTGGGTGTGGGGTATACTATAGGTGACAGCAATATTTATCTTTATTTTTTTATGATGGAAATGAATTATCTTGCGATTTTTGTCGCAACTGTGTTGCAGTTTATTTGGGGTGCTGTGTGGTATATGCCGCTCCTTGGAAAACTCTGGGGAGATATCCACGGTTTCAATAGCCAGTCTCCCGAGGCCCAGGCTGAAATAAAAAAAGGAATGGCACCACTTCTTGTCACACAATTCGTTATTACCCTTGTGACCACAGTCGTATTTGCCATTCTGGCATCAGGACTCCCTGTGAACTGGAATCTTTTTGGTCTTGCGGGATTCTTCTGGCTTGGGTTTGTTGTTCCTACACAAATTGCAGCGGTGATCTTTGGGGGAACTCGTCCAGGATATGTCGTGAAGAAAATACTCGTCATGTCTGGAGCAGCACTCGGCTGCTATATGATCCTCGCGGCGGTCTTCCAGTTCATGGGATAATTTCTAGAAGCACGCACACCTTAAAACGTCTCATTCGTGAGACGTTTTTTGTTTATCATTCCACTCAACAAGAGGATTCATTTTGCTTTTTGTTCCAAGGTACCCTCCCCCACGCTCTTTGTAGAGCGAGACTGCGTGTTGCATCGCCCTGGCAGAAAACTTCCCCATTTTTTCAACGGATTCTTTTTTGCAGATTTCCCATAATTCTGGATGGGTCCGTATAACTTTCTCTTTCACTCACCAATGATAGCATGCTGGGTGATACACCCATCACTTGCAAAATATTCTGAGTGCGATTAGGATGCCCATCATGAATAGCAAAAAAATCATGATGCAAGAAATGATGCCCCGCCACACCTTGATGGCTGCTCGTTTCGCGTAAACATGATGTTCATCTTTGCTTGAAACGACCAGCCCTTGAGGCTGGTTTTTTGTTCCTTGTGACGAGACGGGAGAATAGCCATGAGAGATCTCGAGACCATTGCCCGCACGAATGATGAAGAGTGCCGGAAACACCTTACAGAACAACTTCGCAAAAGACTCTGTAAAGCTGGGATACAGATGGACCGGAAAACTCAACAAAAAATTGAGAAATTGGTGCGGACACTCAAGTATCGTGAAGAATTCTTGTGACGTTTGAGTCCTCCCCAGCCCCGCGCACAATGCGGGGCTTTTTCTTTTCTAGAATCCCACTTTTGCGCATGACGAATGCTGAAAATGCATTATGCGTGAGTTTGACGATCTTTCTTTGCTTTCAGTTGTCGGAGATAATTTTGGCTTTGGTGGACCATGAGCGAGAGCGCCCCAATGGCGGTCTGCACGGCTTCGGCCTCTTTTGGGTTGAGCTTTTTTGTTTGCATGAGCGTCTTGAGTACTTCAACTGCTTCTTTGTCCTCCATAGATTATTGGGTCATTGGACCAGATGCTGCATCGTTCAGACACTGTTCGAGTGCGGAAGTACGCATCCAGCCGCACTCCCCTGAAGATTGGCGAGCGCACGTTGCCTCTTTGTAGCAGGCAAACTCCGAACGATACATACATGCGGAAACAACATCTTTTTGATCTGAGCAGACTTCTCCAGAACACCCACCGACAAAACACTCAGAGGTTTCTTGGTGTGGGGCCGCAGCAGGATTGCCTTGGTCAAGTGGCGATACGTTAAACATAAATTCGTATGCTGTCGGGTGCATCTTCATCGTGATTGATGGATATGGAGTCACATCAAGCAGTGTCACAAGAAAGGTATCAAAGGCATACGGCTTTTCTCCGGCGATGAACTCTCGTGTTTCTGTATCTGTGTCACTCTGAAGCGTGACGCGCGCCGAGACATTCCCAGCGTGAATACACTGGACCTCTTTTGGACAACGACTATCTGCAATGAGATTCTCAACAGTGATACGGAGTCCATTGATATATCCAGGCACACCAACATTTACACGAATTTCGTTCGTACTCGAGGCAACCATAGGCTCCCCTGTACTCGATGTTTCAATTCTTCCAACTGGTCGAAACGTATTGCCTTCGATAAACGTTCCGCGCAAAGAAATCGTTGTTCCAATGAATTGCTCGTTCAAAGGTAACGCCGAGAGATCCAGTGGAACCGCATAACTAACCCCATTCCCGACCCCCTCTGGGGACTCAACAGCAAGTCGTGGACCCTGGGCTCCAGCAAGATACATTCCTGACAGAACCCCAGAAGAAGGGCATGGTGTGAAATTGCACGCCGGACCCTGCCTCCCCACTGCCGAACCATCTGGGCATACGAGTGCCTCCATGGTGCATGCTACGACTGCATGTGGTTGTGTTGGGTGAATCCACATCCGAAAAGCGAACACTCCTGTGACCGCAAGAATGAGTCCTCCAAGACCCATGAGCACAACACGAAGACTGTTTTGTAACATGACACCATTGTAG
>CAYPEZ010000051.1:961-5405 GCA_964409985.1 uncultured Candidatus Saccharibacteria bacterium | reverse complement strand
TTATGATAGTGGGTATCCATTCTATTTTGATGTTTTTAACGCTAGCAATGACACAACCTTTAAAACAATTTTCCCGGAAGTGTGTCAGACGATTGGGGATTTAAAAACATCTGTTGAACGTGATGGAGCAACCTTTGTCGCATATATTGTTCCCGCAAAAGAACAAATCTTTTCAGCAGATTGGGATAGTTATCTGCAAACCTTTCCCACCATGAAGGAGCAAACATGGGATATGTCTAAGCCATCGAGGGAAATACGGAGTTGCTTCGATACACTTGGGGTTCCGTATATCGATCTCGAAAAGGATATTCGATTAAGTCTCGAGCAAGGAGGAGAGCGTATGTATTATCAGAAAGATGACCATTTTAATGTCACAGGAAACGCTCTTGCAGCACAGAGTTTGTTTGATTTCTTGCGTTCACATGTCGCACGATAGATAGGTATGTCAAAGTATATTTTGGGGATTTCAGCGTATTATCATGATAGTGCAGCAACACTGCTTTGTGATGGTGAAATTATTGCTGCGGCGCAGGAAGAGCGTTTTTCAAGAAAAAAGCACGATGAACGGTTCCCACATGCCGCTGTGCGCTACTGCCTGACAGAGGGCGGAATCACGCTTTCTGATGTTGAAGCGATTGTCTTTTACGATAAGCCACTATTAAAGTTTGAGAGACTTCTTGAAACATATCTTGCGATTGCCCCAAAGGGATTCACCTCGTTCTTGCGTGCCATCCCCGTGTGGTTAAAGGAAAAGCTTTTTTTACGGCGGGAGCTGCGCAAAGAACTTGAGCACATTCTCAGAGAAATGTCTGGTACAAAAAAAATCCCTCCACTTTTTTTCTCAGGACATCATCAGTCGCATGCAGCATCAGCGTTTTTCCCAAGTCCGTATAAAAAGGCTGCGGTTCTGTGTGTTGATGGGGTTGGGGAATGGGCGACAACAACAGCGTGGTTAGGCGAAGGTCATAGGCTGAACCCATTGTGGGAGATTCGCTTTCCACATTCGTTAGGGCTTCTCTATTCTGCGTTTACGTACTATACCGGATTCAAGGTGAACTCTGGTGAATATAAACTTATGGGCTTAGCTCCATACGGGGAACCAACATATGTTGACCTCATCAAAAAACACCTGATAGATCTTCGAGACGATGGAACGTTTCGTATGGATATGTCTTATTTTGATTATATGGGTGGCCTCACAATGACATCAGAGAAATTTAACACGCTCTTCGGTGGCCCCGCGCGAAAACCCGAAAGCCCTCTCACACAACGAGAGATGGATATTGCACGATCTATACAAGAAGTAACGGAAGAGATTGTCTTGCGTCTGGCAAAGACAATACAGAAAGAGACCCAAGCACGCTATCTATGTCTTGCTGGTGGTGTTGCATTGAATTGTGTCGCAAACGGGAGGCTCCTCCGGGAAAAGATTTTTGATGATATTTGGATTCAGCCAGCAGCTGGGGATGCTGGAGGATCTCTTGGGGCTGCGCTTGCGTATTGGTATGAACATCTTGGGAATGAACGGAAGATCGTTCAAGGAAAAGACTCCATGAAAGGTTCCTATCTTGGTCCAGAATGGGGGAGTGATACTATTCGTGAATTTCTTGATCGAGAAAATATTCCCTACCTCCATGTACCTCAGGAAGCACTTTATCACGAAATCACTCGAGATCTTGAAGAAGGAAAAGTCATTGGATGGTTCCAGGGTCGTATGGAATTTGGTCCGCGTGCTCTTGGAAATCGCTCAATCATTGGAGACGCGCGTAATACAAAAATGCAGTCAGTGATGAATCTGAAAATAAAGTATAGAGAATCTTTTCGACCTTTTGCCCCAGCAGTACTTGCAGAAGACGTCTCTGAATACTTTCTCCAAGATCGTCCGAGCCCATACATGCTTATTGTTGCAGAGGTGGTCTCGGAGAAGCGTATTCCCATGACAGCAGCTGAACAGAAACTCTTTGGAATTGAAAAACTGAATATTCCTCGCTCAACTATTCCAGCTGTAACTCACGTGGACTATTCTGCTCGGATCCAGACCATTCACAAAGATACAAACCCGAGATTCCACTCACTCCTTTCTGTGTTTAAACAAAAGACAGGGTCGTCAGTCCTTGTAAATACGTCTTTTAATGTTCGAGGAGAACCCATCGTCTGCTCTCCCGAAGAGGCATATGCGTGTTTTCGGAGGACAGAGATGGACACTCTTGTTCTGGGTGATTATGTTATTAGAAAACATACACGTCTCCCAGAATGGAAAGAAAGCGATGAATGGAAAACAGCATTCACTCTGGACTAATCATGCAAAATTTTTTTTCACAAGAATTTAAAAAACACGCACAGGCCTCTCTTAAGGAGGTTCGTACAGCTGGGATTTCCGTTATGACTGTGCTTCTTGTCCTGGGTGTTGTCCTGTACGCATTTGTCCATCATTCGTTTGGGATCTATCCAACCATGTTTGGTATTGCTCTTGTTATTGGATTTCTTGCGCAATATATTCCCCAGCTTCTTCGTCCTATTTATGTCGTGTGGATGATGTTTGCAGCAGTACTCGGATGGATAAATACACGCCTCATTCTTGGAATTATTTTTTTTGGTATGTTTACTCCTATTGCGCTTTTCTTTAAAATGATTGGAAAGGACCCACTTGCAAGGAAGTTTAGCTCGAAGGAGTCTTACCGGGTCCTGGTGCTTTCTAAAGAAGAAGGGAGTACGATGGCGGACCCATTTTAGTACGCATTATCATTCATTAAAAAAATATGGATTTTCTTAAAGATCTTTTGGGTTTTTTTGCAAAGCGTAAAAAGTTTTGGTTGCTCCCTATTATCATCATGCTCCTTCTGGTTGGAGTGCTTGTTGTTGTTGGACAAGGCTCAGCTCTTGCTCCGTTCATCTACACGCTTTTCTAGAAATTCTTCTTCATCATGGCACAACTGATCCAGCGTTTGGGAAGAATACTCATGCGCACTCTTAGGGGAGAAGACCCACTCGTGGTTCGTCAAGGAAAAGATGCCTGGGAAGATCAATATCGAAAGGGGAAATGGGAGAGGCTTCGTGATGCCCAAGAAAATACCAAGTGGATCGCAGCATATATCGTTCAAAGAGAAAAGGGCGGGAAGCGATCCTCTGTTCTTGATGTTGGGTGTGGGGAGGGAGCACTTCTCGAGTGTATGCGTCAGTCTGGAAGCTTAGTGCCTTATCTGGGTATCGATATTTCAGAGACTGCGATCAAGAAGGCACAAATGCTTTTTCCAAGTGAACAGTTTACTCCTATGGACGTTGAGCTACCACAACTTAAAGACCAGTTTGATGTCATCGTGTTTAATGAGATTCTGTACTATGTCGATGCAAAAAAAGTGCTCTACGCTTACCGTCCCTTCCTTGCTCGTGGGGGAGTGGTGATTATCTCGATGTATCGCTCGTGGAGGACCCGTATTCTCTGGTTTTTGGTGAAAAAGGTGCTCCGCATCGAATGTATTCACGAGCTTCCCAAACACCGCATCGGAGTTTTTTCTTCCCCTGCGCTGCAACCCTAGCCTTTCTTCGCATGTTATCATAGCCGCATGACGCCACGGCGTATCTGGAGTATCTATCACGGCCGGTTCCCAGGGGAGCGGGCCGCAACACTTTTTGCGGCGAAAGAGGCCGAATCATTCGCTATGTTGGGAGCGGAGACAGTCCTTCTCGTTCCGAGGAGATTAGGAAGAAGTCACGAGGATCCATATGCGTACTTTGGGGTGAAAAAGAATTTTCGAGTGGTCTTTCTCCCCACTATCGATTTTTTTTGGGTCCCCCTCCTTTCTCGGGCAGCTTTTTCAATAAGTTTCATTGTTTTTGGTCTTTCCGTATTTTTCTACCTCCTGTTCAGGGCAAAACAAGACGATGTGATTTATTCAAATGAATCTTTCCCGCTCTTGCTCTCGACGTTGTTCTTTCCGAACACTATTATTGCAGTACATGATTTTCCTGAACACAAAGATGCATACTACGCACTCATATTTCGTCGCGTACAAAAGATTTTATCTACAAATAACTGGAAAAAAGAGGCGCTAATGAAAAAATTCCACATCGCATCTGAAAAGATTGTTGTCATTCCTAACGCTGTTGATGTGAGCGAATTTACACTCAGTATTTCTAAAGAAGAAGCGAGAAAAAAACTTCACCTCGATGTTTCAAAGAAATATGCTATCTATACTGGCCACCTCTATGCATGGAAAGGGGTGCACACTCTTGCAGAAGCGGCGCAGTACATGCCTGAGGTCGAGATACTTTTTGTTGGGGGGAGGGAAGAGGATATTAAGCAGTTCGGTGAAAAATACAAAGACACCAAAAATATCCATCTGGTTGGCCGGCGTCCGCACATTGAGATTCCGCTCTGGCAATGTGCTGCAGACGTGCTTGTTCTTCCAAACACAGCAAAAGAGGAAATTTCTGCACACTATAC
>CAYPEZ010000051.1:0-951 GCA_964409985.1 uncultured Candidatus Saccharibacteria bacterium | reverse complement strand
GGCCTATTGTTGCTTCCCGAATTCCTTCTATTGTTGAACATTTAGATGATGACCATGCAACCCTAGTGAAACCGGATGATGCGCAAGCGCTAGCACAAGGAATATGTGAGGCGTTGAAAAAGAAAAAAAAGCCTTTTGATTTATCTCGTTACACATGGGATGATCGAGCGCGTCGGATTATTTCGCTATGACAAACCTCATTCATACCATTGGGAGAGGGACATTGTTCCAGTCTTTAAGTAATAGTGCGAGCCGTATTGTCGGGCTTGTTGTGGTTTTTGTGATACTGAAAAATCTCTCCGTGTATGAGTATGGTCTTGTTGAATTGGTCATGTCTCTTCCGGCGCTGTTGTCTATCTTTGCACTACCTGGAATGAGTTCAACGATTATTGCCGATCTTGGAATCTTGCATGCTCAAGGCAAACATGATGAAGCAGCGCGTCTTCATGTAAATTTTTTTCGTCTACAAATTTTCCTTTCTTTTTTCCCATTCCTGTTCGTGTTTTTTGGGGCGACGCTGATTGCTCATTTTTATAATGAAGGGATCGCTGATATGGTTCGCATTGTCTCATTTCTGTTTTTGATCGGACCATTTCGAACACGTGTCGTTGTTGCGAACCAAGTGTTTCGTCGATTTCGCACAACAGCTGTATATGCTGTCACCGAAGAAGTCATAAAACTCTGCACCATTCTTTGTGGTTTTTACTTCTTCGAACTCGGGGCGAAAGCAGTGATTCTCTCATATGTTCTGTGTGAATCATTACCTATTGCGCTGTATTACGGACAATATCGGTCGACCACGCTTCCTTGGGCTGGGGCAGATATTCCTTGGCGATGGAATGAAATTCTTTCACCGCTTCGTGCGCAAGCACTTTGGGGGCTCGCAACGAGTTATCTCAACACATTTTAAAACAATACTAATTATGTTTGGTAAAATAAATCGATAATAAA
>CAYPEZ010000050.1:4310-5527 GCA_964409985.1 uncultured Candidatus Saccharibacteria bacterium | reverse complement strand
ACGCGTAGGTGGCAGAGCGGTCAAATGCAATGGACTGTAAATCCATCGTCCGGAAGGGCTACGGAGGTTCAAATCCTCCCCTACGCACAAGAGAAAAGCCGGCGAAAGCCGGTTTTTGGATTGGCGTAGGAGAAAGTTCCTGAGGCACTTTCGTGGAGGATTTGAAGCCGTTCTCCCATATTTCTGAGCGATTCCTATCGTGAGTAAATGGGAAACGGGTACTGACCGAGTAGCGGTCAAATCCTCCCCTACGCACCAATCAGACATAAAACCCCGACTACTCGGGGTTTTATGCTTTTGGTGAACCGCAGCGATGTTGCGAAGCAACCGCGAGGTGTGGCAACAGGCACTTGGTATTTTCCATCGCAATATCTCCTTTGATGTGATGGAAAATACTTTGTGACCTGTGTCCAATACAAAACACGAGCGCCCTCTTGGGCGCCATTTTTGTCTATGCGTAGAGCAAGCCGATTGATCGGCTTGCGTGGGAGGATTAGAAAGAAGGAACCCCCGCAATAAATATACGGGGGTTCAACATTACTTACTCTTTCCGGCAAGCATGATTTCTTTACTAATCATGACGAGCCGATCGCGCTCAATAGTTGCTGTTTCCTTGAGGACGCCATCCTCGGGAGTATCCTCTTTGTAAAAAATGAGAACAGCGTACTCTTCCCCGTTGCGAGAGAATATTGATTGACCAATAATCCTCTCACGAGAAATACTATGAAGCTTTTGAGCTCGCTCCTTACGAGACTCACTCTCTTCGTGCGAAATCACCGTGGCGCCAGAGAGTTGAGGGAAAATGCGGATCTTATTTCCCTCTCCATTTTGAGTTAATACGACAATACCTAATTCCGTAATGTGATCATTCTTCATCACATACACAACTTCGATAAGGTTGAAGAGGCCACTATTGACCACGTCCGAAAGGATAGCAATAAGACCAGGCTCACGTTCATCCTCGGGAAGACTCTCGAGTTTTATAGTAAGCGTGAATGGCCTCCCCTCTTCTGTATACGAGAAAGAGGTTGCGCGCATGGTCTCTTTGGCAAACGAACTGTAAGGAGCAAAGAGCAATGACACCAGAAAAGAGATGATAGCGAAACGCATGGCAGATCCTCTCTTGCAATATCTCCATCATGAGCTTCGCCCATTTACTCATTTTCGTCAATTGAACCGTGGAATGAATACTGCCCCCTTCCCTAATAAACAAAAAG
>CAYPEZ010000050.1:0-4300 GCA_964409985.1 uncultured Candidatus Saccharibacteria bacterium | reverse complement strand
AGTCTCGGTAATGGAGATGTGTTCATTGAGGAGGGTTCATGCAGTTCAAAAGTTGTATGACGATTGGTGTCGATATTGGAGGAGTGATCACTGATCCTCCCCCTGGAGTCGACCACGAGGACTTTCTAGGGGGAAGAAGTCATCTCCTGATTCAGAAAGTGAAGGATTCGTTCAATGTGATTCGGGTACTCAACGAAAAACATCGAGTTATCCTTGTATCAAAAGCACGGCCCGTCACACAACGAAAAACGACAGAGTGGCTGCGTCATCATCAATTCTTCAAAGTCACAGGCATGTCCGAACGTGATGTGTATTACACGCTTTCACGAGACGATAAGACACGTATCGCCGAGCGAGAGGGTGTCACACACTTCATTGACGACAAGCTCGAGGTTTTGGGATACATGTATGGCATTGTCCCGAACCTCTTTTGTTTTCAGTGCCACCCACTCCAGAAGCAGCGATACCCTTTCATTTACCAAAAGGTTAGACACGTAACCACTTGGGAAGAACTGAGGATGCTCCTCGTTCAATAAACAGACCTGCCGCACAATGTGTGCGGCAGGTTTTTTAACTCACGGTATTTTACTTTATTTTATTGCGGCTTTCTCTTTTTTCGTCTTCGCTCCATTTTTCCCATTTTTCTTGTCGACAGAAACATAGATTACTCCAGATTTAAGCGATACGTTCACCACTCCCCCTCCCACCATTCGCTCCTTGATCATGGCGTTCGCAACAGGGGTCAAGATTTGTTCTTGAATGATTCTGCGGAGAGGTCGAGCGCCGTACTGGGGGTTATATCCTTCTCTTGAGAGGTACGTGAGGGCTTCTGAAGAAATTTTCACCTCAATGTCTTTATGTCCAAGTCGCTCCTTGAGCTTCCCAATCTGGATATCAACAATGGATTTGATCGCGACTGGTGAAAGAATATCAAACATAATGATATCATCGAGACGATTAAGGAACTCCGGGCGGAACTGGTTGCGGAGTGCTTCCATGACTCGAGATTTTGCATCTTCGTAATCATCTGAATCATTGTTTGACCCAAAGCCGATATGCTTCATGCGGTCAATGTATTCCCCACCCACATTTGATGTAAGAATGATCACAGTGTTTTTGAAATTCACCACACGACCCTTCGAATCTGTGAGTCTTCCGTCATCTAAGACTTGAAGAAGAATGTTGAACACTTCTGGATGCGCCTTCTCGACTTCATCAAAAAGAACGACTGAGTACGGACGATGCCGGACCATCTCAGTGAGTGTCCCCGACTCTTCATACCCCACGTACCCCGGCGGAGCACCAATGAGCTTTGAGACGCTAAACTTTTCCATATATTCACTCATATCTACTCGCAGAAGGGCCTTTTCGTCATTGAAGAGAAATTCTGCGAGAGATTTGGTGAGCTCTGTCTTTCCGACGCCCGTTGGACCAATAAACATGAAGGAGCCAATAGGGCGATTTGGGTCACCGATCCCAACACGACTTCGCTTAATGGCGTCAGAAATTTTCTTGATTGCACCGTCTTGGCCTACCACACGCTTCTTAAGCTCTTCTTCAATGCGCTCAAGCTTTGACACCTCTTCTTCGAGCATGCGCTCCACGGGAATGTTCGTCCATTTGGAGACGACTTTTGCTATATCTTGCTCTGTGACTTCTTCATGCAGAATACGTCGAGAGCTCTGGAGTTTTTTGAGTTTTGTGTGCTTTTCAGTGATGGCCTTTTCAACAGCAGGAATACGTCCATACCGAATTTCAGCGGCTTTTGCGAGGTCAGTACGAATCTCAGCATTCTCTGCTTCGAGACGCAATGATTCGAGTTCTTTCTTGTGATTACGAATTTCGGTCACGAGCTCTTTTTCATTTTTCCATTTGAGTTCAAATTCCCGTGTCGACTCTTCGAGGTCGGCAATTTCTTTGTTGATCGCACGGATACGCGTCTTTGCCTTTGCTGCCCCCTCACCTTCTTCTGACTCTTTTTTCAAAGCTTCTTTCTCGATCTCAAGACGGCGAATCTTCCGATGTTTTTGATCAAGGACCGTGGGCTTGTTTTCAAGCTCGATACGAAGAGAAGATGCTGCCTCGTCGATAAGATCGACTGCCTTGTCAGGAAGGAAACGATCGCTGATGTATCGACTCGACAAATTCACAGCAGCAAGGAGCGCATCATCTGTAATTTTGACACCATGAAAAATCTCATATTTTTCTTTCAATCCACGAAGAATAGTCACCGCGTCTTCAACTGATGGTTCAGAAACATAGATTGGCTGGAATCGTCTCGTGAGTGCGGGATCTTTTTCGATATGCTTTTGGTATTCCTTGATCGTAGTAGCACCAATAGCACGAAGCTCTCCTCTCGCAAGAGCAGGCTTCATCATCTGAGAGGCATCCATGGCCCCTTCTGCCATCCCCGCACCGACAATCGTATGAATCTCATCAATGAACAAAATAATGCGACCCTCGGATTTTTCGATTTCTTTCATGATGGCCTTGAGGCGTTCTTCAAATTCACCACGATATTTTGTTCCCGCAATAAGTAGGCCAAGATCAAGTGAAACCACCTCCTTGTCCCGAAGAAGCTCTGGGACGTCACCTTTTGCAATACGCTGGGCGATACCTTCAACGATAGCAGTTTTTCCTGTTCCTGCTTCTCCGATCAATATAGGGTTATTTTTTGTTCTCCGAGCAAGGATTTGGATGAGACGGCTGATTTCTTCGTCACGACCAATCACAGGATCGAGTTTGTCTTCTGCCGCAAGTGTCGTGAGCGAGCGAGTGTACTTTGCAATGGCACGCATCTTTTTTTGGCCGCCACCTGAAACCTCGTGTGGCTTGGAACGAAGTTCTTTGAGAACCCCAAGAACACTCTGGCGTTCAAGACCAACTTTTTGCAAAATCTCACGAGCTTTTGATGCAATAGAAAGAAGTGAGAGGAACAGATGTTCAACCCCAATGAACTCATCATTGAGCTCTTTTGCAACGAGATGTGATGCTTCAAATACTTGTGCGAGCTCTTGGGTCAGATACAGCTGGTAACTCGGTGCCACTGCGGTCTGAGTTTGCCCAGCGCCCTCAATATTATCCATCACCGCATCTGTCGCTGTCCCTGCGTCGATATCAAGTTTCTCAAGAATAGAAATGACGATACTCTCCTCTTGAAAGAGCAGTGCTGCCAGAAGATGCATTGGCGTAACGTGATTTTGACCACGCTCAACAGCAACCTCATGGGCCCTTCTGATTGCATCTCGTGCTTGTTCAGTGAAATCATTAAATGGTGGCATATAAATATTATATAGCAGTGTAATAACACTTACGTCAATGCCTTAATTGATCGCTCCTGCAGTAGGTGTTTCCGATGGGGCAACAGTCACGGACTTTTCTTTGTCTCCTAGGCCTTTCTGAATAGCATTGACGATATCAATAACACGACGGATGGGGAGCACAACGTTTCCTTCCTCTTCTCGGCGCACAATAAACCCAACAATGCTCCCATCAAGATTGAATACCGGCGAACCACGGTAGAGGTTACTTACCGTGGGAGTCGTCTCTGCAGAAATGATTGTCGTCACGGAAGATGTCCCCTCTCCTGACGTTTCTCGATTTATTCGAGAAATCGAGGCTTTTAATGCTTCGTCCCCACTCGCCCCACCAATCACTGCAATCGTCTGTCCGAGTTTTGGGTCTAGAGTTCCCGACCAACCAACTGGGAGGGGAGCATTTTCTGGAGGAGTGATCTTGAGAAAGGCAATTTGTTCTGGATTAGTGTCTTTGTAGTTTTCACGCCCAAGCACTATCGCATCTGCAGAAACTCCATCGGGGAAAACAACAATATATTTCTCTAGAAAAGCTCCGTCGACAATAAGGGAGCCTCGATCAGCAATCAGCACCCCGTCTTTTGAGAGGAGTGTTGCGATAGTCATGTGCTTGGTCCCCGTTGCCATCCCCGCAGGAAATACCTTTGCAATTTTGCCAATATTCTTTTCTACCGCTGCGGTAAAAAGATCGTCTTCTTTTACCGTTACTGTGACTTCCTTGGTAATGGTCTCAATTTTTGCGGGTTCATCTTTCTTTGACTCATCGGGGACAACACGTTCAATGGTGCGCTCAATGATGCGATTCACGGTTTGTGGAACTTCGGGTGGCGCCTCTGCAAGAAGAGCCACGGTGATAATCCCCGTTGCGATTGATGTGACGAACGAGACAAGAAGGACGAGGAGGACAAGTTGTTGTTTATTCAAATCTTCCATACATTCACTGATTGAGAATTATTTCATCGCTCCTGCAAGACGAGCCTCCACAA
>CAYPEZ010000049.1:4955-5560 GCA_964409985.1 uncultured Candidatus Saccharibacteria bacterium | reverse complement strand
TTTGGAGCACTTGTGTTTTCTATCGAACCTTTCACCCTCTATACAGCCACACAGCCGTTATCCGAATCTGTGTTCTTGTTCTTATTCCTGCTCTCCCTTCTTATGCTTCGACGTGCGGTTGAACGCGATCGCATGAGTTTATTCTTTGGGGCGGGGTTATTGATTGGTCTTGCAACGATGGTTCGTCCTATTTTGGAATACTTTGCATTCGTGAGTATCCCCACGTTAGGTATCCTTCTTTTTATTGTGGGACGCAAAGCGTTACGCCCCATGCTCCTCTTTTTTCTTGGGATTCTCCTTGTGCTTACTCCGTGGGCATATCGTAACGCAGAGCAATTTGGTGTATGGACGTTGTCGACGAAGGGACCTTACACACTCTATTTCTTTAATGCGACTGAGGTCTTGAAATATGCAGAAGGGATGTCGGGTATTGCTGCGCATGATGAGCTCTTCCAGCGTGCACAGCGTGAATTTCCAGAGGTGCGTGAGGATTATGATTTGCGCTCACCGGTGTATGCGCCATTCTTAACTAAAACAGCTCTGGGGGTTATTGGGGAACATCCAACCATCTTTGCGAAGATGTATATCACATCGCTCGGGACATT
>CAYPEZ010000049.1:0-4945 GCA_964409985.1 uncultured Candidatus Saccharibacteria bacterium | reverse complement strand
GGTATCGACTTCTTTGGTATGAAATGAGCGGGGGAGGGATTGAACTTCCAAACATCACTCGAGCACTTGCAACCGGAGATCTGGGTAGTGTGGTTGATCACATGAAACGGCAACCGACACAAGCACTTTTGTTTTTCCTCGGATTCTTCTTTTGGGGGGCAATGACACTCGGGGCGTTTCTAGCCCCATGCATAGCATGGTTTCTTAAGAAGCGTTGGCAAGCGTTGTTCTCCTTGGCAGCCCTCTTCATTATGATGTATTTCGCACTCTTGACCGGTCCTGTAGCTCAAGCGCGATATCGTGTTGTTGTGACGCCGTTCCTTTTCATGCTTGCGGCGTATACCTACGTCACCATCTATGAATGGTATCGTCAGAGAAGAATACAAAAATTGTAATCCCTCGTGATGAGTCTGTTATACAGACTTCTTTACAGCAAGATATGATCCGATTGCGAGGGCATCAAAGTCTGTTCGGAGGAAGCAGTCAATAGCTTCTTCTGGTGTACAGACGATTGGTTCATTTTCGTTGAACGATGTGTTGAGGACAACAGCAACGCCTTTTATTTTTTCAAATTCAGAGATGAGTTCCCAATATGCTTGGTTTACTTTCTTGTTTACAGTATGTACACGAGCTGTCCCGTCTTTGTGCGTGATCGCTGGCAGAGAAGATTTCTTATCTTCTCTTACATCACCAATAAGAATCATGTATGGCGAAGATTGATTCTTTGGCATGATGAAATAATCATTCACTTTTTCTTCAATGACTGAAGGAGCAAATGGTCGGAACATCTCTCTACGTTTTACGCGAGCATTTAAGCGGTCCTTCATGGTGGGGTCAGTAGGGTCAGCAATAATGCTTCGATTCCCGAGTGCTCGAGGTCCAGACTCCATGCGGCCTTGGAACCATCCGAGGATTTTCCCGTCAGCAATAAGGCGAGCGGCATCTTTGGCAATATGTTCGCTCTTTTTGTACTGTACGCCACGTTTTTCTAGTGCGATGCGGATATCGTCGTCGGTAAATGAAGTTCCGAGATAGGGAGCATCAAAGACATACGAACGAGGGTTTCCGAGTACTTGGTGGTAGAAATACAGTGCGCTTCCGAATGATGTTCCAGCATCATTTGCAATCGGCTGAAAGAAAAAGTTTTCGAATGGCGTTTCTTCGACAATACGCTTGTTCATGAGGCAGTTTAAAACTACTCCTCCGGTCATGCAAAGGTTCTTAGATTTCGTTCGTTCGTATATTCCTTTTGCAAGGTGGATACCAGCGCGCTCAACAGTTTTTTGAAGTGCGAATGCGAGATCGTAGTGTGCTTGGGTGTAGGGGTCTCCTTTTTTCCGCTTCGATCCAAATGTTTTTTCAAAGAGCGGAGAAAGCCACTGGCTTCCGCCGTGTGTATGAAATGAAACATAGTCGAGATTGAGCGTATAGGTTCCATCTGAGTGAAGGTGGACCAGTGGTTCAAACGCTTTTACGTATGTATCAGTTCCGTACGCCGACATCCCCATGACCTTCCATTCATCAAAGAAGGGGGTAAATCCTAAATGGTCAGTCACTGCAGCATACAAATGCCCAAGAGAATGGGGGACACGGATCTCATGGAGTTTTTCGATATGATTGCCCTTACCATACGAGAGCATCGTGCTCGTTGATTCTCCTCGTCCGTCGATCGTGAGGATGGCAGCTTCTTCGAATTTACTTACGAAAAACGCGCTCGCTGCATGAGCAAGGTGGTGTTCGATAAAATGGATTTTTGGTGGATGGGGGAGATTCCACTGCTTGGCAATTCTGGATCCGATCGTTTGCATCATTGCGATACGTTTGAGCGGGCTCAACTCCCCGCCTCCCGACCGAGCCTTGAGGATGTGTAGACTCTGGGGGAAGTATCGAAGCATATGAAGCATGTTGCCAAGAATTTCTTTTGAAGGAGTCCAAAAAAAAGTAATGTGGTCAATATCTTTGATCGTAATTCCTTCACGTCGAAGACATTCTGCGATGGCTTTTTCTGGGTATTCCCACGTGTGTTTTTTGCGGTTCAATCGCTCTTCCTCAATGACATATTTGATCTCTCCATCCTTGATGAGGGAGCAAGATGCTTCGTGCGAATAACTGCTGATGCCAAGAATATACATTGGTGCCAATGACTATAACATACCGTTCGACGGTGAGGGAAGCGAGAGGTAGTGCGACGAGATTGCGCACATTTATAGGTTCGCTATGATGTCAGGGTTTCGTATTTATGAAAGATCAAAGCGAGAGCCTTCGGTCAACTCCCACGCCTGCTGCCATGCTCTATCGAGATGTTGCGCTTAGAGCAAGTGAGCACACGGGGCGATGGGAGTACTACTATCATGAAATGGTGCGGTTGCTTCAATTTGTTATTCCGAACGATGTTTCGGTTATTCAACTTGGGTCAGGAACAGGAGATCTCCTTGCGCAACTTCCCAACAAGATAAAAGCAGGTATTGAGTGTGTTCCAAGGCTTCTTGAAGTAGCACGCGAGAAGTATCCATCACTTGAAATACTCGAAGATGATCTTTGGCATATTCAGACAGCCCGACGATTTTCGTACGGTCTCATTTCGGAGATAACCGACTCGCTTCCAGACATAGAAGTGATGTTGAAAGAATCAAAAAAAGTGCTCACTGAGGATGGGAAGTTGGTGATTATGACAAGAAGTTTTTTGTGGAGTCCAATCTTTGCACTCGCAAGAAAAGTTGTTCTTGGAAAAACTCAGGGTCCCTTCAGGAATCTTTTGCGGCTGAAAGATCTTGAAAATATGCTTTATTTAGCTGGATTTGAAGTTATTCGATCTGGACGTGGAATTCTCCTTCCCATGCGCATTCCTATTCTTGGGTGGTTCTGTAATCGTGTGCTTGCGCACCTTCCAGGATTTTCGTTTTTCGGTGCTGTGCAGTATGTGGTTGCGCGACCTATTCCTGAAAAAAGAAGGGATTGCGCAGTCTCAATTGTTGTTGCTGCACGGAATGAAGAGGGAAATGTGGAACGACTGCTGGAGCGCGTTCCTCTCATTGGAACACGGACAGAGTTGATCATTGTTGAGGGGAATTCTTCCGATCGTACTTGGGAAGTTCTTGAGCGCATGAAGCAAACCTATAAAGGACCTCTGGTGCTTCACATTGGAAAACAACCAGGAAAAGGGAAGTGGGATGCGGTCCAAAAAGGATTTTCAATGTCTACTGGAGACTTGCTCATGATTCTCGATGCTGATATGACCGTCCCCCCAGAAGACCTCCCACGTTTCTACGAGGCGTATGCAGAAGGGAGGGGAGAATTTATCAATGGATCACGATTTATTTATCCTATGGAGAGTCGCGCAATGCGATTTCTCAATAATATTGGGAATCAATTCTTTACTTTTTTTGTCTCGCGCATTATTCGCCAACGACTCACCGACACGCTCTGTGGAACGAAAGTATTACCGAGAAAAGAGTATCTTCGCCTCGAAGCACTAAGGGATTATTTGGGGAGACTCGACCCATTTGGCGATTTTGATCTTATTTTTGCTGCGGCAAAATTAAACCTCCGGATCGTTGAACTCCCGATTCAGTACCGAGATCGTACGTTTGGCGAGACACAAATCAGTCGTTTTCGCGATGGATTCACTCTACTACGGATGTGCCTTTATGTGCTGGTGAAATTTTGGTTTAAACGGTAGACTAGGAAACAAGAAATTTCTATATGAGTCTGATGACGATACTCCTTCTGGCGCTGACATCAATTGTTACCGCAACGAGCCAAACACTGTTTAAACAAACACTTACCGCTAAAGATGTTGTTTTTCAAACAGGAAAGGGTATCTCAGGATTCATCGCTTCTTTTGCGGGGCTCCTCATGTCTCCGAGTTTTTTGGGGGCATTGTTCCTGTATGGACTTGCCTTTGTCCTCTGGATCTCACTTCTCTCACGTACCCAGCTCTCTGTGATTTATCCAATAGGTATTGCGTTGAACGTATTGTTAACGCTTATGACCGCGCGATTTATTCTTGGAGAACCCATCACATTTCTCCACGCCCTTGGTGTGGCAGTCATTTTGTTGGGAATGGTGCTTATCATGCGATAGTGATCAATGTCTATGCGACGGTTTGTACAGACACATAGGGATGTTTTACTCATCTTTCTTTTTGCTTACATTGTGAGACTGAGTGTATTCGCCATTGCACCAGATCATCTGCTGACAACATACGCACTTGGTGCAGACGGGAGCGACTATGTACGCGAGGCACACAATATCCTCAATGGACACGGGTTCAGTCGTTCTTACAGCGAACCATATGTGCCAGATGCGCTTCGAACGCCACTCTACCCCCTTGCTCTCGCTGGGGCACATGCTCTTTTTGGGAATGTCCAAGCACTACTGTTTATTCAGGTTCTATTGTCGAGTCTTATTCCAGGGATTGTGATGGGAGTTGCTCGGTACATGATTTCGCGCACATGGGTTGTGTGGCTGATTGGGTGTATTGTTGCTCTCGAGCCACACATGGTCTTCTATACTACTTTCTATGCTTCTGAGGGGCTTGCACTCATCTTTTTGTATCTTGGTATTGCCTCGTTGATGAGATGGTTTTATTCGGGAGCAAATACCCAAATGACAATTAGTGGTGCTGCGTTTGGACTCAGTACACTTGTGCGTCCAGCTATGTTTTACGTACACCTGATTCTTATTCCAAGCTTGTTTGTTCAACGCAAGTGGGGCAAGGGAAGGGCGTGGGGGAAATCTCTTGCACTCTTTACCATCATCTTTCTTGCGGTTCTTTCCCCATGGATTATTCGAAATGAAATCTATTTTGGTACACCTGGGATGAGTACAGTTGGGTGGTTCAATATGTATACAAGAGTTGCGGCAACAACACTATCCATAGAAACAGGAAAAGATTTTTTAAATAAAGAAAGCAGTGAAGGAAATGTTAAAAAAGCTAGAAAAA
>CAYPEZ010000048.1:0-5994 GCA_964409985.1 uncultured Candidatus Saccharibacteria bacterium | reverse complement strand
CACAAAGATTGCGCAATGTCTTCACAAGACGATCATTATCACGCTGGTGAAGCCCGATGGTGGGCTCATCAAGCACATAGAGCGCTCCAACGAGGCGCGACCCAAGTTGTGAAGCCAGACGGATACGCTGAGCCTCACCGCCCGAGAGCGTGTTTGCACGGCGCGCGAGCGTAAGGTATCCGATTCCCACATCAAGCATGAACTTGAGACGATTTTCTATCTCGCGAATCACGACATCAGAAATCTGTTTGTCTTTTTCTGAGAGCTTAAGGTCCATAAACCAGGCAAAAGCGTCTTCAATAGACATCGCCGTGATTTCGACGATATTCTTCTCCTCGACATGACCATGAATTGCTCCTCCTATGGTCACCTTGAGGGCTTCCGGACGTAGACGTGTTCCCTTACATTCTTCGCACGCATCGTCTCCAAAGAAATGTTTTGTCCCAAGGCCATTACAAGCAGGGCATGCTCCGTATGGAGAATTAAATGAGAAGAGACGGGGCTCAATCTCTGGATATGAGAATCCATCGTCAGGACAAGCAAATTTATTGGAAACAAGAGTATCTTCATCACCAAACACAATGCGCACGAGTCCACCTGCTTCTTCAAGTGCTTTTTCGAGCGCCTCTGCAAGCCGCTCATTCGCCTCTTTTGCTCTGTCCTTAAACTCTGAGAGGAAGATCTCGTCAACAAGAATATCAATCGTGTGTTTTTTTTGTTTATCAAGCTCAATACGATCGCGGAGGTTCATGCGTTTTCCATCGATGCGCGACTTTGTGTATCCTTTCGCAAGCATGTCGTAGAGAAGCTGGTAGTACTCACCCTTACGCCCACGCACGAGTGGTGCGTAAAATTCGACTTTCATCGTGTCATATTCGACTCCCATGGCTTTCTTCTTTTGTCCTGCGGTTCTCGAAACTTTATCTTTCACAAGCCCAATGATTTCTTCGTTTGTGAGTTTTTGAATGACTTTTCCGCACGTAAGACAATGCGGAATACCAATACGTGCAAACAGGACGCGCAAGTAATCGTTTATTTCTGTAATTGTCGCAACGGTTGAGCGAGGGTTTGACGAATGTGACTTTTGATCAATAGAGATTGCAGGAGAAAGCCCAACAATCTCATCCACATCAGGCTTTTGCATGGTATTAAGAAACTGGCGTGCATACGCAGAGAGTGACTCGACATATCGCCTTTGCCCTTCTGCAAAGATGGTGTCAAAGGCAAGAGAGCTCTTCCCCGACCCCGAAAGGCCAGTAAACACAATCATCTTATTGCGTGGCATTCGCACGGTAATATTTTTGAGATTATGTGTACGCGCTCCTTTCACAATAATCTCGTCGATCTGGTGGTCTTTTTGACTCATATACGTCAACCGCCCCCGTGGCGTGCGCCTATGGGGGTGTATGGAGGAGTATAACACACACAGGTGCAGAGAACGAAGACGGCATATTTTGACAAATTTGTCGTTTGGAAATACGTATTCTGAGGTAAGAGTCAATTAAAAAACGCGTGCGGTGTAAAACCACGCACGCGTTTGGATCGAATCGTATCGTACTTGGGACGATTTAGACTCGAGTTCCATCGAGATTAATCCGAAACATTCTACCCGCCTTGCGAGCAAAAGGCTTCAACGGATGAATGATGATCCCAGGAATCTGAATATCGTCGAACTCTTCATCCCCAACACGTTGACCGTTTTTGTCGATCAAAATCCACTTACCTGCCCTTTGTGCCAGAGCGACGCCATTCATGAACTCGTAAACATGTTGGAATGGCTTCTCATAGAGCCTCTTTCCATCGAGTCCAATGTGCCAACATTGGAAGCCCTCATTCACAACAATGGCAACACCATCATGAAAACGAGTTGCAACCTTGTATCGTTCGGGATAAAGGCTTGTCCCGTCGGGGCGGATATGACGGAAACCTTTCTTCCCCTGTACAACAGCGAAACCTTCGAAAAACAGATCGACGGTCAGGTACTTTTCTTTGTATAGCGGATCTCCGTTTCGGTCGATGTGACACATGAGACCGTTGTGAAGTTCCGCAACAGCAATACCATTGTTGTCGAACTCCCAAACATCTCCGTACCGCACCAAAAGAGCTCCACGCGATACCGTATTGTTGCTCATCTAAATTTCTCCCAGATGAATTACTTGTTGAGGAACAAACTTATAATATATATTAACCCAAAATATATTATAAGTCAATAGCAGTGCACTATGGTGTGAGATTTGTATAGTCCCCCGAATTTTAAACCACCCCTTGAGCGAGCATGGCTTCTGCGACGCGGACAAATCCCGCAATATTCGCGCCATTCACATAGTCCACGCTCCCGTCTTCTTTTTTTCCATACTTCACACAAGCATCGTGAATGTTTTTCATAATTTCTTTCAAGCGCGCGTCCACTTCTTCGCGAGTCCAAGAAATACGGAGTGAGTTCTGACTCATCTCCAGTCCACTGGTTGCAACACCACCTGCATTAGAAGCCTTTCCCGGAGCAAAGAGGATCCCTTTTTTTCGAAATACCTCTATGGCTTCAAGTGTCGCAGGCATATTTGCCCCCTCAGCAACCACAAGCACACCGTTGCGGGCAAGTTTTTTTGCGTCTTCTTCAGTGAGCTCGTTCTGTGTGGCGCAAGGAATAGCAATATCACACTTGGTTCCCCAGGGGCGTTTTCCGGGAACATACTTTGCTTTAGGGTATTTGGTCACATACTCTGCAATTCTCCCGCGTCGAACATTTTTGATGTCCATGATGAATGCAAGTTTTTCAAGAGTCAGCCCGTCTGCGTCAAAAATATATCCATCTGAGTCACTCATTGTGACAACTTTCCCACCAAGAGCAATGATTTTTTCTGCTGCTCCTTGTGCGACGTTTCCACTTCCTGAAATAACGGTGATTTTCCCCTTTACACTCGCCCTTCGTGTCTTTAGCATTTCTTCGATAAAATACACGGCGCCATATCCAGTCGCTTCAGGACGAATATGGCTACCTCCCCACCCAAATCCTTTTCCTGTAAGGAC
Organism: uncultured Candidatus Saccharibacteria bacterium; assembly: GCA_964409985.1. Taxonomy (GTDB): domain Bacteria; phylum Patescibacteriota; class Minisyncoccia; order Phycocordibacterales; family UBA6899; genus CAYPEZ01. Next base: position 2,967 of record CAYPEZ010000048.1, on the reverse strand, counting down.
TCCCGAGAATTCATTTTGGAGTTTTTTGTACTGACCAAAGAGATACCCAATTTCACGCCCCCCTACACCAATATCCCCCGCAGGGACATCGGAATCTTTCCCTATGTGACGATAGAGCTCAGTCATGAATGCCTGGCAGAACCGCATCACCTCCGCATCACTCTTCCCCTTTGGATCAAAGTCGCTTCCTCCCTTGCCACCACCCATAGGAAGGCCTGTGAGTGCATTCTTGAATATCTGCTCAAAGCCAAGGAACTTTAAAATAGAAAGATTCACTGACGGATGAAATCGCAATCCCCCTTTGTATGGACCAAGCGCGGATGAAAACTGCACTCGATATCCTCGATTAACCTGTGTCTCGCCTCGATCATTCACCCAAGGAACACGAAAGATCACAATGCGCTCTGGCTCAATAAGACGTTCTAGAAGGTTTACCGCCTGATATTTTTCATGTCCGGCAAGGTATGGTTCAACTGACATAACAAACTCTTTTACTGCCTGATGAAACTCTGGCTCGTGCGGATGAAGTGATCTGACTTTTTTGAGAAACTCACTCGTAAACGTTTTTTCTGTTCCTTTCATTTTTGGCATAGTGTGAGCATTATACACCGGCAGTCAATAGGAAGCCCCGAGCAATGCTCGGGGCTACATGGAAGATTATGTAAGCGTTTGCAGAAATTTCCAGAATCCATTTTTGAAACTTTTGCGTGTCATAACCTGCTGATTGAGGGGCGCAGGCAAAAGAAATGGTCCATGAACAAGCCGAAATGTGTTGACCGAGCCCTGTTGGCGTTGTTTTGCCCTCTCGTGAGACATTAAGAGACACAAACGAATCTCATTGTTTGTCAGTCTCTTCGGTACACGCATGGGGCTAAAAAACATGTGAAGCCTACTTGCTTCATCATCGTTTTTGATAGCCCCGCGTCTGCGGTAGCCTTCCATCACTTTTTCTTGTGCAAAACAGAGCTGCTTCTCTGAACGCCTTCGCATTCTGCGCTTTTTCATCTCATCTCCTCCTCTGAAAGGACAGTGGCCTATTATTGGTTATAACAGAAAATCCTTCAATATGTTATTCATCTCCTTCCCACAGAGTAAAGTTGGGGAGCGAAAGTTATTAAACAATTTATACCAAGAAATTTTTTACATTCTCGACGATTTCATCAAGAGTGACTGAAGCTTTAACGAGAAATTTATTTGCTCCGAGTTTCGTCGCTTTCGCGATATCCTCTTTTTGGCCAAAATTTGAGAGCATGATGACAATGGTATCTTTCATTTCAGGATTCGCACGAATATGCTCAAGAACACCGTACCCATCGATTCCAGGCATAAGGACATCGAGAAGTATGATGTTTGGCTTTTCTCTCTCAGCAAGATTAATCCCTTGAGCCCCATCTACAGCAATAAAGAGTGACACTCCTTGAGACTCCATTTTTCGTGACAAGAGATCACGCAAAAATTTATCATCTTCTACAATGAGCACTTTTTTCCCTTTCATCCCAGAAGCGGCTTCTGTTTTTTTGTCATGAAGTTGCATTCTGACTTTTTCAAGAACTTCGTCTGGATCAAACTGCGCTTTGATCAAGTAGTCTTTTGCTCCAAGTTCAAGAGCTCGTTCAATTTCCACTGGCTGTCCTGAGTTTGAAATAATAATAACTTTTGTCTGTTGGAGTGTGTCTATACGACGAATGGCTTCAAGGACGTCCATTCCACTCTCTCCTCCGAGCATCATATCAAGAAGAATGAGATCTGGTTGATTTTTCTTCGCAAGTTCAACACCCAGTGCGCCTGTTGCTGCATGGTAGACATCATACCCAGAAAGTGTCAGCTTCCTGATGAGGACGTCCGAAAGCGCTGGTTCATCTTCGACAACTAAAACTTTTTTAGAATATATTCCTGCCATATCCTGTATCTTCTCTTTGTAATTTATGCATGGGGAGGAAGTGGTCCAAGCGGAAGGCGAAACTTCATTGTTGTCCCCTTACCTTCTTCGCTCTCAAAACTCACATCTCCACCGTGTCTTTGGATAATACCACGCACAATAAAAAGCCCCAATCCACTACCGTCAGTTTCAACACGAAGCGCATTTTGGGCACGGAAAAAACGTCCGAATATTTTCTCTTGATCAGCCTTTGGAATCCCGATACCCTGATCGGTCACGAGGCATAAGAGCGATTTTTCCTCTCGTTGAATACCGACGACCACAACTCCTCCGCGTCTTGAGTATTTCACAGCATTATCTATAAGATTTTGAAGGACTTCGCGAATTTTGTCTGGGTCAATCGTCACACGTGGAAATGGGTCTACAGGGCGAAGAAATCGGATACCGACTCCACGCTCATTTGCCTTAGGCAAAATTTCAGTAATAACATTTTCGATAAGATCTTCGATCTGAATTGGGAAAAATCGGTAGCGAAACTTGCCACTCTCCATTCTGTCCGCAGAGAGCATATCATTCACAAGACTAATCATGCGCTCGTTTGAATCATAGGCTTTCATGAGCATGGTTTTTTGCTCAGGAGAAATGCTTCCTGCATCTCCATCAGTGAGCATTTTGAGAGTCCATTTCACAGCAGACAGGGGCGTTCGAAGTTGATGTGCAACCACTGAAATAATCTCACTTTTCATTTCATCGATGCGTTCAAGGTCTCGGTGGGCTTTCATGAGATCAAGATCTCTCCGTACAAGGAGTTTTGCGCTGCGATCAAATTCGTGTGCGAGAATACTCAAGCGTTTGACATGATCTTCTTCCTTGTGAATTTTCTCTGCCATTGTGTCTTTGCGTCTGCGAATCGAATCAATGACCCACGCACCAAAAAAGCTGATGACAAAATACATGGCTGACAATACGGCAACTTCCGCTAGTGATTGGGTATTGCTTCCAACAGGAACTCCAGAAAATGCTTGCGTGCCTGTCACATCAAGCTTAAAGAAGACAATGGCGATGCTTGCGCAGACACTCACAAGCAT
>CAYPEZ010000047.1:0-6028 GCA_964409985.1 uncultured Candidatus Saccharibacteria bacterium | reverse complement strand
AGACTGCTCAGACATTATAAAAAAACACATTTACTAGAAGCTCACGGACTTACTCTTCGACGAGATCCACAAGATCTTTGTCATCAACCATATCTACCTTGTTGAGGAAGACAATGATGCGAGGAACACCGACCTGCTTTGCAAGAAGGATGTGCTCACGTGTTTGTGGCATCACACCATCAGTTGCTGCAACTACGAGGACAGCTCCGTCCATCTGTGCTGCACCGGTGATCATGTTCTTAATATAGTCAGCGTGCCCTGGCGCATCGATGTGTGCGTAGTGGCGGCTTGCGGTCTCATACTCATTGTGAGAGAGAGCGATGGTGATTCCACGCTCCTTCTCTTCTGGTGCTGAGTCGATTTCATCAACTCCGCGGAGCTTCACCTTGTTTCCTGCAAGGTTGAGAACGTTAAGGATTGCAGCGGTGAGGGTTGTCTTCCCATGGTCAACGTGACCAATGGTTCCAACGTTCACGTGCGGTTTCGAACGATTAAATTCTTCTGCCATATGTTTTGTATGTAGAAAATTATTGTGGGTAAATAATTTCTTAAGAAAGGCGGATTCGAGCGACTCAGATTTTCTTGTTCGTGCGTTCAGATGTCGATGAAGTTCGAGATGCCGAGATTCAAGTTTCACGGAGACGTACAAATGTACACTGAGTGAACTTGAAGCGCTGGCAGCGAAGAAATTCGCGACAGATGAACGTATGAACCTAAAAAAGAGAAGACCCGGCGCTATGCCGAATCACTTTCCTTAAAAATCGCCTCTCGCGAAGCGAACGCCTCAATTTGTTTGTCATGGATCCTCTTTCCACCACGGAATGAGGCCACAAAACAATAACCTGCGACGTAGGAGCAATCCTACCATGAGGAACACAAGAGTCAAGAAGAAGCAGGGCTGCCTAATGCTAACTTGCATAAAATTCACAATAGGGAGTTCTCGTGTATTATTTGCCCACTTTTTCTCCACACTATACCCACAGGATTATCCACATTCTTGAATAAAAAGTGGACACAACGGTGTTTTGTGGTAAACATGAGGACTGGAGGCAACGGAGGTTTCTGCAATGCTCATTCTTAAAGACCTGAAGGAAGGTCTCGGGTTTTCCAAAGTCTATGCTGTGACTCCAGAGGCAGTCGAGGCTTTCGCACAGGCGACAGGTGACCGGAATCCCATCCACTTTAGTGATGAAGCGGCTCAAAAAGCTGGTTTCCAAGGAAAGATCGCTCATGGACAGCTTGTTGTTGCAATGGCGAATACCCTGCTCACCGACCACATCGATAACATTGTCTTGCGCGAGCAGACGGTGCGGTACAAAAGCGGGGTTCCCGTTGGAGGACAGGTTCTAGTCACTGCGGCGATCGTCGCACCGCCGATTAGGCGCGGACCGCTGATTCATGTCGAGTGGAGCGTGACGTTTTCTTGCCAAAGCAAGATCGTCTACCTCATGGAAGCGAAGACGTTGATTCCGGTGAACGCATAACATAACCCCCAGGTCCGCAATAGCGAGCCTGGGGGTTTCTTATTCACAAAGGAACGGGTACAACTCACAGAGGAGTGGGGCTGAGGGGTGCCTCATCTCTCTCCATGAATCGAGTTTGAGGAAAAGAGCGTGCTTTATGTCACTGTCATCAAAGATGGTTTCTGGGAGGAAAAATCTTTTTTGGAAAAGTTTCGCATCTTCGGCATTGCCGATATGTGCCGCAAGAATGATAGCCTCTTTCCCCGCCTCTCGAACAGACTTGAGAAGAAAAACGTCTTCCCCTATCTGATTCTTCGGATCTTCTCTGATTTCAAGCGCCTTGTCGTATCTTCCCTGACGAAGGAGTGTATAAAACTGCTCGTGTGGAGAGAATTGCCTCGCATCACAAACAACTTTCTGATAAAGCATTGATAATCCCTCAGTGTGTGCAGCCCGAAATAGAGCCTACCAAAAACCCCCTCACGATGTGAAGGGGTTTTGTGTGATGTGGAAAACGAGAGGTTGAGATTATTTCGCTTCTGCCGCAATAATCTGGTCTGCCACATTCTTGGGGACCACCTGGTATTCGGCGAATTCCATGGTGAACTGTGCACGACCTTCGGTCATTGAGCGAAGCACTGTGACATAGCCGAACATTTCTGAGAGCGGAACAAGCGCGTTAATCACTTTATTCATTCCACGCTCTTCCATCGAGGAGACTTGACCACGACGAGAGGAGAGGTTTCCTGTGACATCGCCCATGAACTTATCTGGAGTGACAACCTCCACCTTCATCACTGGCTCAAGGAGGACTGGCTTTGCTTTCTTACATGCATCTTGGACTGCCATCGAGCCCGCGAGCTTAAAGGCGATTTCAGAAGAGTCGACATCGTGGTACGAACCATCGTAGAGCTCGACAGAGACATCAACGAGTGGAAACCCTGCGACCACACCACGCTCGAGACCTTCACGAATACCCTTTTCTGCTGGCTTGATGAATTCCTGAGGAATGACACCTCCCTTAATAGAGTTGGTGAACTCAAAGTGTGCTTCACGAGTAATATTCTTTGGCACATCAGCGGGATCAACAGACATATCCATCGGCTTCACACGAAGGACCACGTGACCATACTGACCACGACCTCCAGACTGCTTTGCGTACTTCATCTCGCCCTCTGCTGGCTGACTAATGGTCTCGCGGTATGCCACCTGAGGCTTGCCGGTGACAGCTTCGACGTTGAATTCACGCTTCATTCGGTCAACAATAATGTCGAGGTGGAGCTCACCCATGCCCCAGATAATAGTCTCTCCAGTTTCAGTATCAGAGGAGACGCGGAATGTTGGATCTTCTTGGGCGAGGCGGTTGATCGCGATACCCATTTTCTCTTGGTCTGCCTTTGTCTTTGGCTCCACGCGCATCGAGATCACAGGCTCAGGAATCACAATCTTATCGAGCTCAACAGGATGATTCTCGTCACAAAGAGTATCAGAGGTGAAGGTGTCCTTGAGTCCCACCATGGCAGCAATCTCTCCAGCAAAAACTTTCTTCACTTCCTCACGCTCGTTTGCGTGAAGGCGCATGATGCGTCCAACGCGCTCCTTCTTTCGAGTGCGAGCATTGTAAACATAGCTTCCTGCTTCGATCGAGCCCGAATACACACGGAAGAATGTAAGCTGCCCCACAAATGGGTCTGCTTGAAGCTTGAATGCAAGTGCAGCAAATGGAGCCGTATCTGAAACTTCAAGCTCAACATCCTTATCTGTGAGTGTATCAATAGCATGTGGGCGGCGAATATCCAGTGGCGATGGGAGGAAATCGATCACTGCGTCGAGTACAAGCTGTACACCTTTATTCTTAAGGGCAGAACCTGTGTAGACAGGGACAAGCTTATTCTCAATCACTGCCTTGCGAAGAATCTTTTTGAGTTCGTCGATTGATGGCTCCTTTCCTTCAAGGTAATCATTCATGGCCTTGTCGTCCTCTGCGACGATTTTTTCAACAAGAATATCGCGATACTTCTTTGCATCTGCCTTCAGATTCTCAGGAATTTCTCCTTGGACAAGCTTGTTGCCCATTTCTCCTTCAAAGTGGTAAGTCTTCATCGTAAGAAGGTCAACAACACCCTCGTGGTTTTCTTCCTCACCAATAGGAATCTGCATGCGGATTGCATTAGGAGTCAAACGATCGAGAATTGATTGAAATGACTTTTCGAAAGATGCACCCATGCGGTCGAGCTTGTTGATGAAGCAGATGCGAGGCACTTTTCCTTCATCGGCATAGCGCCAGTTCGTTTCACTCTGTGGCTCCACCCCTGCCACACCATCGAAAACAACCACCGCACCGTCGAGCACGCGGAGCGAGCGCTTCACTTCAATCGTAAAGTCGATGTGCCCTGGGGTGTCGATGAGATTGAACGTACACTTCTTTGAAGTGTCTCCCTCCGGCATGTATGTGGGATTCCAAAAACACGTTGTTGCAGCTGCGGTGATAGTGATGCCGCGCTCACGCTCTTGTTCCATCCAGTCCATGGTGGTCTCTCCTTCGTGCACTTCACCAATCTTGTGCGTACGACCAGTGTAGTACAGCACGCGCTCTGATGTGGTGGTCTTGCCTGCATCGATGTGCGCGACAATCCCGAAATTGCGGGTTTTTTCAAGTGGGTAAGCTCGTTCCATAGATATGGGATGGGTAAAATAATGACTAAAACTAAAAAAGCCGAGGGTGGCTCTAAGTGGCAATACTATATATGAAAAATACCCCTAAGGCAAGAAAGGTGTGCTGAGAGAAAAATGGTGCGCAACTTCTCCCCACCCACTCCAAATCATCTCAAGGGCAACCCACACAATGACCAAAAGTCCAAGGTATCCGATGATGCGATACTTCCCTATTGTTTTGGCAATCCATGAAGATGCTACAGCCATCAAAAAAATTGAAAACACGAGCCCAAACACAAGGACCATCGGATGCTCGCGTCCAGCTCCTGCCACAGCGAGCACATTATCGAGTGACATCGAGATGTCTGCGAAGAGTATTTGGAGCACAGCCGCTTTTGGAGTTTTTGGCGATTCTTTCACGGTATGCATCCCATCTTCGCCCTTACTAGCACGGAGTTCACGGAAAAATTCCCAGGACACCCACGCAAGAAGGAGGCCACCCGCTAAGGTAAGGCCGATGACTTTCAGTAATGGGACTGCGACAGACGCAAGGAGTATGCGTAATACCGTCGCTGCAATGATACCGAACACCACGACCCTCTTTCTCATCGCCAGAGGAATACCCGCAACCGCAAGACCAATCACGATAGCATTGTCTCCACTCATCACAAGATCGATGAGAATGACTTCAAAAAATTTTTGCACGAGCACCGAATCAAACATCGTACGAGTTTATCATAAAAAAATCGCCAAGCGGCGATTTTTTTCTTTACCAAGCGAAGTGGGCGAACGCCTTGTTGGCTTCAGCCATCTTGTGCACGTTGTCGCGTTTCTTAATAGCCTCTCCTTCGTTCTTTGACGCAAGGATGAGTTCTTCTGCGAGCTTTGTTGCCATTGGCTTTCCCTTCTTTCCGCGTGCTGCTTCGAGAATCCAGGTGAGTGCGAGAGCATCACGGCGCTGTGGGCGAACTTCGCGAGGAACTTGGTAGTTTGCACCGCCGACACGGCGAGAGCGAATTTCCATCACAGGACCAGTGTTCTTCATTGCGGTATCAAAGACAACAATGGGCTCCTCGGTCTTTGCAATCTTCTTAATCTCCTCAAACGCATCGTAGACAACTCGCTCTGCGACAGACTTCTTCCCCTCTTTCATGACGTAGTTAATCAGCATCGACACCTTCTTGGAGTCGAACTTGCGGTCAGGACCTGGAATATTGCGATTTCGTACTGGGCGGCGCATGGTTTCTTAAAAAAATTAATATAGTAGGAATTTATGCTGCCTTCTTGACTGGGCGCTTTGCACCATAAATCGAGCGGCCTTGCATACGATTCTCAACTGGTGTTGCATCGAGGCGACCACGGACGATCTGATAGCGAAGAGAAACGTCCTTCACGCGACCACCACGAATCACTACCACAGAGTGCTCTTGGAGCTTGTGGCCGATACCTGGAATATACGCAGTGACTTCCTGACCGTTGGTAAGGCGAACACGTGCAATCTTTCGGATAGCCGAGTTTGGCTTCTTTGGTGTCGTCGTAGTGACTTTCGTACAGACTCCACGCTTAAATGGCGATGGGTAGAAAATTGGACGATTCTTCAAGACATTCATACCGCGACCCAAAGCAACGGACTTTGATTTCCGCTTATAGATCTTACGATTGCGTCTGACCAATTGGTTGATCGTTGGCATATGAGAATACGGAGGATACTACACGAGAGGAAGCTGAAATGCAAGTCTTTGAAAAAGCCCGTATTAAATGAGGGTGGTCCTCGATCCTCAATACAGGTTCTCGGGAGTTACCCGCCTACCAGAAACTGAGCAACCGTAAAAACAAAAGGTGAAACAAAATTCCACAAAAATAAAACAAAAATCAGCACGAGCACAAGAGAATATTGTTCAATCCATTCC
>CAYPEZ010000046.1:0-6036 GCA_964409985.1 uncultured Candidatus Saccharibacteria bacterium | reverse complement strand
CCACTGATATAGTACTGTCATGTCTTGCCCAGACCAAAACACCAGAAGGCTTGGGAGAGATGAGCTCAGAAAAAGAAATACATAGACACAAAGCGGTCCCACTAATGATCTCCACCAAGAATGGGTAGAAGAAAAAATATACACAAAGACGCCAAAGAGGATCAGGATGAATTCAGCACGCATGCCAAATGTTATTCCAGAAGATTGTAGAGGACCAAAAAACGTCAAAAAATCATTAAGGAGTTGTGGCCAATGTTCAAAAAGATATGTCATGCGTGCATGGCCGAGCACGATAAAATCAACAACAGGGGCAACCCATATGATCGGAAGTGCGACGATAGTGATTTTTGTGGTGTCACTGATGGTTTTTTTTGTAAACACCGAAAGGATGATCGCAAACACCAACGTCATCGAAATATAAAAGAGTGTGTAATGAAGATTTGTAGGAAAATCTGTTGGGAAAAACCCCGTTGAACCTCCACTACTGACTCCCTCAAAAAAGTAACGTATAAAAAGTATCGAAAGAAAGCCCAGCATCCACGCATGAAGAGGAAGAACCGTTCGTTCAATGGCATGGATTAAGCGTGAAACAAAACGCATGATTACGAATGCTCAGCGAGAGTGATAATGTGGTCAATGAACTCAGAAAGTGTAATTCCCTCTCCACGTATGGCCTTTGGGAAGAGTGATGCCTCTGTCATCCCCGGAAGTGTATTCGCTTCTAGAAAATAGATTCCACGTGGTGAGACAATAAAGTCAGAACGAGAATAATGCCTTAGACCAAGTCCCTGGTGCACTCTTTTGGCAAGCGAACGCAATTGATGCGATTCATCGTGTGTGAATCGCCCAGGATATAGCTCATCCGAACCACCATCAGCATATTTTGCTTCGTAGTTAAAAAACTCGTGCCCTCCCTTTGGAATGATTTCGATGGGGTGGAGCACATGCACGTCATCATCGCCAGCATCAATCACGCACACGGTGGCTTCCCTTCCTTTAATATATTCCTCAACAAGAATATCACCATACGCACTTGCTTCTTCAACTGCGTCTTCAAGTTCGTGATAATTCTTTACTAACCGTGTTGCTACCGAAGATCCCCCAGATGCAGGTTTCACGAACGCAGGGAACCCAACGGTATGAAAAGCGCGGAATACGCCTTCTTCAAGCGATTCATCTTCGCCAATAACAATCCAGCGTGGCGTTTTAATTCCGAGCGGAACCACATGTTCCTTCGCCAACGCCTTATTCATCGCAATTGCTGACGGAAGAACACCTGAACCTGTATATGGAATGCCAAATTGTTCGAGTTCGCGCTGGATTTTTCCATCTTCGCCGTAGTATCCATGGAGCGCATTCCACACAACATCAACGTGATGCTGAATGTCTTCGAGTGAAGCAGGGAGTCCATTGCGGTGCCACAACCCATCACGAGTGATCAACACATCAACCCCAATGTATTTGTCCTCAGGAAGATGCTTGAGAATCGATGCGCCAGTACGAATTGACACATCATATTCACTTGATGGACCACCACGGACAACACCAATGCGCTTTTTCATGTATGTATCATACCATCTTCCCCTTTGGTGAAGGAAGAAAGTTTTGAGAACGCTTTTTGCGATGATATTTGATTGAAAAGCGATGTGCTTCGCTATTTGCCAAAAGGATTGCTGCCTTATGCTCGAGAAGGGCTGCAGAAGAGCCCAAAATCTCTTTGGGTTTATGCCGATCATCTTTCACTACAGCAACCGTCGGAACTGTGAGACCTTCTTCCTTAAGAACTTCATCTGCAACCTTTTTTTGTACATGATTACCATCAACGACAATGAGGCTCGGGAGTGGCCACTCTGCATGTGCACACCGACGTTTGAGAATCTCTCTGAGGTTGAGAGGATCATTACTCTGGTTCTTCCCTGCCCCCTTGATACGAAACTTTCTGTACTCACTTTTTGCCGGGACCCCATTCTCAACAACGACCATGACTCCAACGGTTGACTGTCCCCCAAGGTGTGCAACATCATAGGCTTCGATGCGATAGATGCCTTCAGACATGCCTGCGCTTTGCCGCACAGCTCCTCGTATGTCAGCACGGATAAGCCCGACATCATTAAGATGATTTAGAGAAAATATCACTTTCTTGAGTTTGCCTGCATCTTCGAAACGTAATGCTGCAGCAGCGTCATGCATTTCTTTTTCTAGGGCACTGAGTAACAACTTCTTTTTGCCCGAAAAAAAGATACTGATGTGGCGGACGATGACGTGATATTCTTTTTTTGAGATAGCCCCACTACACACACCGGGGCAAAGACCAATCTGCGCATTAAAGCATGGAACACCAACACTTGGTTCGCAAGTGTCTCGAAATGGGAAGATACCGCGAATGAGGCGGAGGCCAATCTGGAGTTGTTCTCCTGATGGAAATGGACCAAACACTCGTGCGAATTTTCGCACACGCATATCCTGATCTCGAATGAATGTTCGCTCTCGCAGTACCAGAATTCTGGGAAACTCTTCTTTGGTTATTACAAGGTAATTAAAGCTCTTGTTGTCTTTTTCTTTGGTATTCGCTGGGGGTTGGTACTTCTTGATCAGTGCTGATTCAAGAACTAACGCCTCGAGCACAGAGTCAGTCACCTCCCAAATGATCGTCTTGGCGCTTGCCACCATTTCTTCCACATGGCGTCCACGTGTCGCGACTGTTGCAGAAAAATAGCTCCGAACACGGTCTTTCAGACTTGTCGCTTTTCCAACATACAGCACCTTCCCTTTTGCACCAATAAACTGGTATACACCGGGAACATCTGGAATCTTCAGCATTTTATACTCATCAAGCGTCATCCTCACATTGTACGAAGAAGTCGCTGAAGAGCAATGCTTGACCGACAACATCATTATTCTTTAGGATATCAGCTAGGTTGTACATTTTTTTATAGCGAGGGTGCGATGATCATGAAATCTCCGCTTTCAGCGGATGTCCTAGAGACCGTTCCTCTCATCAGCGAGCGCCTACGATATGCCGTTCTGAGGCGTTATGTCATGAGGCAACGGTTTCCCCCTTTACAAGATTCGAAAGATGGAGAACTCTTTATTGAGATCCCTAGTATCTTCAGAATCATTATCCCGATCATCCAGCGTATGGTGTACCAAGGGCAATTGCGTTTCGATGGAATTCCACACCCGCTCTACCATCTCAATTGGATGTTTGAGGGCATTGAACGCGATCTGGCGCTTAGGTATCAAGGAATTTTATGCCGTCCTGTTCAGGCCCCACTCTATATCGAGATCGTTCTTATGCGACTATGTAGGAAATCGCATTTTCTCGTGCAAGGATACGCTCGAAACACTCAAACATATTCACATCGTGGATTTCTCGTCCAAGAGAATGCCTCCCCTCAATAGGGAGGCATTATTTTATTGAAAATCCTCGGGAGTGAATGTAATTGTTGTTCCGGGTTTGACGGAGCCGTGGATAATCTTCTTTGCGATGGCTTGTTCGACGAGCTCTTGGACAGCACGATTCATGGGTCGTGCTCCAAAGTCTGGGTCAACTCCTTTTTCCAGAAGCGCATGGATGAGTGCATCATTAATCGCAATATCAAGATTACGCTCACGGAGTCGTTGTCGAAGCTTTTCTAACATCAAGACCGCAACTTGTCGGTATTCTTCAATTGTGAGTGGGTGGAACAGTACAAGCGCATCAAAGCGATTCAATAGCTCGGGCTTAAACTTCCCTTCAGCAATGACCCCATCAATGATATTTTTCTCAACACTCTCAAGGGGAAGCTGTTGTTTTACTGCTTCGCGGATATGCGCCGATCCTGCATTTGATGTGGCGATAAGAATAGTATTTTGAGCATTCACCTTCTTCCCTCCCGCATCATGGAAAATCCCCTCATCGAAAACTTGAAGAAACAGATCAAGGACTTTTGGATGTGTTTTTTCAAACTCATCAAGAAGCACAACACTATATGGGTGTTCTCGTAATTGGTTTGAGAGGAGACCCGCCCCAAGCCCAGGTGCCCCTATTAATCGCTCGAGTCCATCCTCTGCTTGGAATTCGCTCATGTCGAATCGCACCATGGCAGATTCTGCTCCAAAGAACACTCTTGCAAGCGCTTTGGCCGCTTCTGTCTTTCCAACACCAGTGGGACCCAAAAAGAGAAACGTCCCGATGGGTTTATTAGGATTTCGTACCCCCGCCCTACTTCTCCGCAAGGCATCCGCAATAACCTTCAGTGCTTGTTCCTGTCCCACGACATGCATATGCAGCTCATCTTCGAGATGTTCGAGTTTTGCACGCTCTTCTTCGGAAATTGTTCCTACGGGAATTTGTGTCTTCGCTTGAATATGATTCATGACATCGTTATATCCCACTGTTGTATCACCTCGTGATGCTACGGTTTGAGCAAGTTCACCCATGAGTTCAAGCGCCGTATCAGGCATCACTGCGTCAACAAAATATCGTTGTGATCCTTGGCGAATCGCACGTACTGCTGGATACGTAAAAAGGATGTGGTACGTACGTTCAAGAGAACCGGCATGGTCTTCAAGGATACGCGTGAGTGATGTCTTTTCTGGTTCTGGAATCGTAATGACTTCGAATCGTGATCGGAGTGCGCCATTTTGTTCGAGAAGTGCGTGATATCTGCCCATATCTGCTGTAGCAATAAATCGCACTTTCCCAGATGCAGCATATGGGTCGAGAAGACTCACAATGTCGGATCCTAGTGTCTGCGCGGAGAGAAGGAATCCTGGAAGATCGTCAATAACAATAATCACGTGCTTTGCGCGGATAGCACTGTCAATCATCTTCATCAAGCGCATCTCGAACTCCTGCTTCGTCTTCATCTCAGAAAGAAGCCTCTTCCAATTAACAAGAAATAATCGTGCCGTAGAAAGGGTCGAGTGTGTATAGCCATTCCCGGCGTCATGAACAAAATCAATGACCACATCCATGAGCGATCCTCCTTCACTGCCAACCAGAAGAACATTCGGGTTTTCATCGCGAGCGAGCGAGGACTCGATTTTTGCGATTGAGTCACTCCCATACAAATTTCGAAATTCAATTTCCCCGTTTCTCACTGCCCTTGAAAGATCGGTGCTATATCGTTCAAGACTATACGCAACCCCATACGACAGACTTTCTCCTACTCCATGACTTTTCCCGAGTGCGACACGTCCCCAATAACGCGACTTTCTCCTTGCTTGTTTTAATCGTCGCTCAACCCATTCACTCGCAGCAGAGAGATCTTCTGGACGAATACCGTGCGCAAAAACAAATGACGCAAAAGCTGTATCCCCCGCAAGGAGGACCATAGCGATATCCTTAAGAGTAAACACCGCTGAAATATTTTTGATCGTTCTGAAGTCAACAATCGTTCGAGGTGAAGCAATATACGCAGCAACATCATCATTTGAAAGCCCAGCGCGCCGAGTAATTTCTCTTCCGTAGGAGGAAGAAAGGAAACTGTGAAGGAGGTCCCCTTTTTGCGTGTTGAAAAATATCTCATTGGTTTCATAATTTGGGGTCGTGTATGGAGTTTTCACTCCGACCTCGCCTCGCTCGAGAAGTGCTTCAACGTGATAGAAATACGACCGATGGAACCAGTTCAACATCTGAAATTTCAACCAACATGGAAGAAAGATGAGGAAGAGACCAAAAAACCGAAGATGGAGTCCATCATGATTAAAAAATCCCATGAAGAGTTCTTTGAAAGAAAGAGAAGATATTTCTACTCCCAACACAAAAGATCGCACAAAAAAGAACACGGTAAGAAAAAAAGCAAAGAGTGTCAGCGCTCCAAAGATTGCACTGAGTGTCCCGCGTGTTTTCGGAGAAAGAATACTATCGAGAACAAACGCTGGATGTGAGCGGTACTCTGCATTATGGAAAATATCTTTTTGGCTTTCCATGGTCTATGAAATAAAGAGAACCACGCCCCAGATAAATGATAGAACAACCAGAACAGGAAGTAAAAACCACAAGAGCACAAACCCCTAGCCCAGCACGACGGAAAACACCCAAAGCATGAG
>CAYPEZ010000045.1:0-6629 GCA_964409985.1 uncultured Candidatus Saccharibacteria bacterium | reverse complement strand
GTCAGAAGCTGTGGAAGCATGTGTTGTGACGTTGGTGGGGCAAACGTATGGTCCTCGGACTTCACATCACCTTCATGGTCATTTCCTGATTGATCACTTCCTCGTGATGAATGATTATCGATTCTCAAAAATTGAATTTCGTTCCTCTGTATTTTTTCAATAAATGTGTCGTCTGGGGTTGTGCCGTGATCATTCAGTTCTGTAAGGTTCACAATAACTGACCCGACTTCTGTGCTCTTTTGTATTGCTCCACTTTCTTCCAAATCCTTCTGTGCACGTTCAAGTTCTTTGATTGCCACATTGAGAGCGCGTTTCTTGCTATCGAGATTCTTCCACTTTCTCTTCTGGCGCTCTACGGTTGTCGCTTGATGTGAATCATTGAACTGAAGTTCTTGCGTGGAAGGAGCCATCATCAGTGTTGCCTCTGGTGTTGCAGATTGTAGGGCAACCGCATCGGCAGTACCCATACGCGCCAGAGAAGCATCTTTATGTTCATCGTTACTTGAAAGCGATTCTGTGTCAGCAACCTTCATCATCATAAGCGCGGGTTCAGTTGGCGCACCAGCTCCCTCTCCTGTCTCCATTGAAACCATTGCTGCGGATTCTGCACCTTCAGTTGGAGCAGGGACCGTCACAGCCATAAGCGCAGGTTCCATAGAGGGCGTATCTTCTTCGACATCAGCAAGGACTTGAGTAATTTCCTTCACTCGTCGGTCTGCAAACGCAAGCTGGAGATCTTTTTTCTTTGTCTCTGGCGCAAGCAAAATTTGCGCTCGTTCAATAGTGATCTTTGCTGGATAGAGTGTATCCCCAGGAAGCGACTCAGAAGCGTATGCGGTAATGACCGAGCTTCCTAGAAGCCCCAAAATGAGTGATCCTGCAGTAACAATACGAAAGACAGAACGACGAGAAGATCGTTTTGAGTGTTTTGCCATACGAGGAGTTAAGCCTCCTTCGACACGGGACCACAGCACCTCCGATTCTCTCATCGAAAGTCCTGGGGTGATGTTCTTTAGTTGTGACTCAATCTTTTCCATATCCATACTGTGAAAGGGTTTCCCGCAGTTCATTCATCGCACGATGGTGCCTTACCTTTGCTGCTGATTCATTAATTCCAAGAGTTTCTGCGACTTCAGCAAATGACATTTCTGACCAATATCGGAGCATAATGACATCTCGCGAACCTTCAGAAATTGAATCCAAAACTTTTGTCAGTGTCCGGTAATCTTCATACTCCGGGGACTCCTTTGGCAACACTCGATCACCGAGCTCTTCCAAAATAGCATCGAGTGATGTTGGAGACTTTGCTGCTTTTCCGTACACTCTCATCAGCCCGCGCTTTAAAATCATGAACGCAAACGCATAGAACGATTCGTCGGAACGATATTCAAAAGTCGGAAGAGCCTCCCAGATCCCAATCATAGTCTCCTGGACAACATCCTGTGCGGATGCTTTGTCCTTTGTATGCCCACGTGCATATGAAAAGAGCCGCCCATGCAGAATGTCGAAGATACGGCGAAATGCTTCTTGGCTTCCTCCCTTCGCTTCTTCAACGACGGGGGCAAGTGTACGCTCTGTCATACCTTCCCTGCACTATACCGATAATGTCTCGCTTTGCCAAAAGCGTTACAAACACATGGTAGAATATGGCCATGCTGGGACATAAGTTTCTTCGTGATCGAAAGATGCACCTGATGGTTCTCGGGGGGCTTTTTTTTCTTCTGTGGCTCTATATCGCAGACCATCCTCTTTTGGTCTCCAAAGCCCCTACTTCAACGGTTTCTCCTTGGTGTGTTGGAGCGCCTGCGGGAGATTTCCAATGCTATAAAGCATACTATGAATCACTCACGACGATTGCGGGAGCCCCAATCGCTCTGGAAGATATTGTCCGCACATATGCAACAAGCACATTTGTCCAAAGCCAGTGTCATCAGTTAACACACGTCATAGGCAATACTGCATACGACCAAAAAGGATCTATTGGGGCAGCGTTTATTGACGGGGATAGTTTTTGTTGGAGTGGGTACTATCATGGAGTAGTGGAACGTGCGGTAAGCACAAAAGGAAGTGGATATATTAAAGAACATATCAATGACTTCTGCGCAGAAATGCCCGGCAAAGAACGCTACTCATTTGACTATTACAACTGTGTCCATGGGCTCGGGCACGGAGTCATGTCGATGACACGCAATGAACTGTTTGATTCACTGAATATCTGTGATCTTCTCAACGGGGAGTGGGAGCGAAGTTCATGCTACGGTGGGGTCTACATGGAAAACGTGATGACAGATTGGAGGAATCATAAGACAAACTATCTCAAGGATGATGATCTGCTCTATCCATGCACCGCCGTCGATGAAAAGTACAAGTATCAGTGTTACCTCATGCAAACATCGTACGTCCTGAAGAAAAATGGCTATGATTTTGCCGATGGATTCCGTCGCTGTAAGGAGGTTCCCTCACCCTATGATGAGGTATGCGCCCAGTCTCTTGGACGTGATGCCTCTGGGAGCACTGTGTCAAATGCTATAGAAACAAAGAGGCGCTGTGACTATGCCCCCACTGCACTGCTCTACCACAACTGCATCATTGGGGCAGTGAAGGATTTCGTATCATACTTTCACAGCGACAAAGAAGCTCGCGGATTCTGTGCCCTTCTCGAAAAAGGAGAAAGTGCTTCTTGCGAAGCAACCGTCACTAATTACTACAGCACATTTGCGCGATAGTTATTTTTTTACAGGCTCAACCGAGCAGACGCTACACGTATCGCAAATTGATTTTCCTGTCCGCAAAAGTGACCAAGCTTTTGTGGGTGGAAGCATCCAATTGAAAACAACAAAATCGACAAGACGTCGAAGGAACCATCCTAATTTCCCATAAGCAATAATCTTTCCCCACATGACGCCTGCCCAACGCTCTCCTGAAGGAATAGCATAGATTGGAGGCTTTGCGACAAACGTCGGGATCCGACGTTGCTGGATCTTTGCAGCGATCACGTCTGCGATAAACTCGCCGTGCGCATGCGCTGTTTGTGCCATGCCCCAATACTTCACATTGCTTGCTGCGTCTCCACCAAGATATACGTCGGTTTTTCCTTTTGCTTGAAATTGTGCATCGACTTCAACACGCCCACGAGCATCAACAGGAAATCCCCACTCTTTAAAGAGATGGTTCGCCTGAACTCCTGCGGTCCAAATCACTGTCTTGGTCTTCAGCTGCATATCCTTGAGATACACGGATTCGACTTCCTCTTTTTCAATAGTGCGGTTGGTAAAAATATTCACCCCAAGTCCGCGAAGGTGGTGCTCGATACGGCGAGAAAAGTGTTCAGGAAACTGTGGAAGAACACGAGGTGCGCCTTCTATAAGCTCTACGTTAACCATGTGAGGATCCATTCCCTGCTGAGCAGCAAGATTGCGAGCATAGATAATAAGATCTCCGGCAACTTCCATTCCTGTTGGTCCTCCACCGACGACGACAAAATTAGCAGCACATGCTTGATCCTCTTTATCAAGACTTGAACACGTCGAGAGCGTTTGCCGAATATGTCTATTGAGCTGGAGTGCCTCAACTATTGTTTTCATACCAAAGGCATGCTCCTTAAGTCCTGGGATGCCAAAATAATTTGTCTCAGCCCCCAACGCAAGAACAAGGTGATCGTATCGATATCGTGACCCACTCTCACCACCAACCAACTTATGTTCTTCATCGAGAGTCGTGATTCGGTCTTCAACAACATCTACATCTAGACCCTGAAACACTTCTCGGAGTGGAATACAGATCTCTATCGGCGATCCTCCCATGGCGAGTCGATAGAGCGCTCCATGATATTCAAAATGGGGCCGGTCTGAGACGAGGGTAATTTTTGTCTTTGGCATCCTCTTGCGCGCAAGGCGAAGTGCTGCTGCGATACCAAGAAATCCTCCTCCTACGATGACAATGCGTGTTTCCATATCCTCAAATAGTAACATGGGAGGATATATGGCCTATGCACAGCTCCCCATGCTTCCTTCTCACTCAATGAAGCATCCTGTTATACTTTGTTTATGAACATGCAAGAACTTCGAAGTTCAAAGAAGGCCCGTCTTTGGATTATCGGTGCACTTATTGTGGTCGTGGGCATTTTATTCTTTACAGTCAAAAATGGGACCGCAAAGATTATTCTTGGTGTTGTTGCCGCACTTCTCCTTGGTGCCTTTGGCATGGAAGCAACAAACCACGACTATGATGTTGGAAAACTCGTTGAGACTAAAAGTTTTGCCGCATCAAAAATTGAACGGGATCAGACAACTGGAAACCTCATTAATGTTGATGGGTTCTGTAATGCAGAAAAAATGGATTATAATTGCTCTGATTTCAAAAACCAGAAAGAGGCAATGCAGGTCTACAACCGCTGCAAAGAGCTTGGGAAAAATATGGATATCTTTAGGCTCGATGGAGACAAAGATGGCCTTGTGTGCGAAGCGCTTCCAGCACAGTAATGATTCAAAGAAAAAACCCGCGAGAACACTCTCGCGGGTTTTTGTGACGATTACCCTGCCCTGTTAAGAGCAGAAAGAATCGCACGAAAAGATGCCTCAAGTGTATCCTGTGAAACACCGACACCGTACACAACTTGCCCATCTTTGAGGAGCTCGACGAGCGCAAGCGCATCAGCACCAGCACCAGATGAAAGAGCATGCTCCTCGTAGGTCTTCACATCAAAGTCTCCTACGATTTTCCGAAGTCCTTGCACAAAGGCATCCACGTGGCCGCCCCCTGACCCCTCGAGTCTGTGCCCTTGTCCATTCTTACGAACTTTCCCTACAACAGTACATGCGCGATCGATGACGGAGGATTGATATGCCTCAAGCATGATGCTCGCATGTGACTGGTCTAGGTACTCTTTCACAAAAAGGGGCCAGATGCTTTCAGTGTGATCTCCACCACCAGCCACCCGAATATATGACTGAACTTGCAGAGAGAACTCACGCAAGAGAGCCTTTGGAAAGGTAATTCCAGTCTTCTTTCGAAGAATATATCCAATCCCCCCTGATCCTGACTGACTCGTGATTGCGACTGCCTCAAAATCCCTTCCGAGGTCGTGCGGGTCAATATTATTGTAGGCTACCCCGCGCCAAGATCCATCCGGATTCATGTTTGATACAATTTTCAAAATCGCATCTTGATGTGTTCCAGACATTGATTTGAATGCCAATGCTCCAGCATACGGATGCCGTTCGGACACACGCAGTCCTGTTGCTTCCTCGTACACTTCGACGATTTCATCGAGGTGAGAGAAGTCGAGCCCCGGGTCTCGTCCATGAACATAGAAGTTCATTGCGAGATTGAAGACATCGAGATTCCCGGCACGTTCACCGTTTCCAAACAAACACCCTTCAACGCGATCTGCGCCGGCAAGGAGTGCACATTCGGCGGCGGCAACAGCAGTTCCACGATCATTGTGTGGGTGAGCAGAGAGCACAACCTTTTCGCGATATTCGATACGATCATGCATCCACTCGATAAGGTTTCCATACTCCCTCGGCATCCCAACTTCCACTGTCGCAGGAAGATTGATAATAATCCGATCACAGTGTGGTGCCAGTGTCGACACGACGGCATTGACGACGGAGAGAGCGTGACCACACTCAGTCTGAGTGAACATCTCAGGAGAAAATTCTGGTGTCCACACAGTCTCAGGGAACTGATCACGATAACGGAGAAACTGTTCTGCGAAGTACTGCGCGCGACTCACCTGCTCTTCGACAGACATATGGAGAACACGCTCTCGCATGAACGGTGCCGTCGCAAGATAATAGTGGTAAATTGCCTTTTTTGCGCCGCGCAGTGCTTCAAATGTCACCTCCATGTCATCATCACGACTTCGAGCAAGCGCCTGGATGGTCACATCATCGGGAATGTGCCCTCTTTCAATGAGCATCCGAAAGCAGTCTCTCTCCAGAATATCTGCATTGGGGAAACCAACTTCAATCTCCTTAAAACCAATACGGGTGAGAAGATGGAAGTATGCAATCTTCTGGGTAGGTCCCATGGGATCATTCAGCGACTGGTTGCCATCACGAAGATCAATAGAGCAAAAAGTTGGTATCTTGGGTTCCAGAACCCTAACCCACTTGGGCTCAGGCAGCAGGAACGGAATGTGCCTGCCGTATTTTGCGGCTGGATCTTTAAGCATGGACGTATCCTCAAATGAACATGTGAAAGAACAAAAAACCAACCCCCGAATCTCGGAGGCTGGCTTCTATCGACAATTCTTAGGAGTTGTGGACACAAGCAAGGCCCCGAGCGGGTTGGCTAAGGAGAAGGAGTCCGAGAAGAAGGTTACCTTGTTGTGAAATCATCTCTTTCTTGTATCATCCCGCACATATCCGGTCAAGAGAAAATGCCGCTTATCCTTCAACAATTAAAAATGGCACGCGACCAACAACACGACCATCAGAGAGTCTGACAACCACTCGCCACTCACCAGAGGTAATGTTTTCTTTCAATGAATATCCACGGTATCCCTCTTCTCTTCCTCCAGAGATAGGAAAGGCAATGTGCGAAACCGAGACCCATGAACCTTGGGCATCTTTTCGCTGCCAATCATGGATAATATTCCCTTCGACGCGTGCAGGAGCGAATAC
>CAYPEZ010000044.1:0-6863 GCA_964409985.1 uncultured Candidatus Saccharibacteria bacterium | reverse complement strand
CTCCTCAACCCTGCGAACGATGCAGGAGACTGGCTTGCCATCGAAGATATCTTGGCGGGTGCTGGGTGGCTCCCCCACAGATTATTTCAAGAACTGTACACTCGATACATCGGTGAATATGAGGACAAGAAGGTCATTGACCACGGTGATGTGTACCCTCCGCCACCCGACCTTACCCCACGAGGAATCCTGAAGCGAAAGAAGTTTTTGGGGCTGTTTTAAAACTACCGGGCAAAGGCAATGCACCCTCACACCCGAAACGCACTTGACAGATTCTGATATTCGTGTATACTGCACCCCAGAATTGCTTGGGGGTTGTCATGGGTTCGGTGCACGTCTTTGTACGTGAACGTGTGCAAATCACACAAAGCATCCTTCCTCTCTCGCTCGCGGAGGATGATTTGGTGCTTACGCCACCCATGACAACCCCCTTGAGGTTATTGTCATTCTATCGGTTCGGTCGCCCCGCTCTCCCTCTGAGTTTGCGGGTTTAGTCCATTCGCCTTCTTCATAGACGAGAGCGGGGCGACCACCAGCGTGTCGTACAGCCATCCATACACATAGGATGGCTTTTTTATACCAATCCGAGTGCAGTGCGGACTTCACTCTTCCCTTCGCCAGTCTTCGCAGAGTGTGGAATAATCGTAGCTCCGGGAAATGCTTCTGAAAGTTGTTTTATTGCGAGCGAGCGCTCTTTTTGGTTGAGACGATCACACTTATTTGCGATCACAACATACGGATGTTGTTCATTCTCACACACACGCACAGCCTCTTGATCAAACTCTGTGGGAGGGACCATTGCATCAACGACGAGCGCAACAGTCGGCTTCGCTCCAGATTCAGCGAGATACCAGAGAATGTGTTTGCGAAGTTTTTCTCTGCCTTTTTCTGACATCAAGCTCCACCCGTAGCCAGGCAAATCACACACAAGAAGTTGCTTACTTGGAGCTGATACTCGAAAAAGGTTAATCTCGAGAGTTTTCCCGGGTCGACTACTTGTTTTTGCCACGTCGCGAGACAGAAGTGCGTTGATTGTTGAGGATTTTCCCGCATTTGATCTCCCAATAAATGCAATCTGAGGTATCGGTTCAAGAATTGCGGGGTCTGTTCCTTTGATCCCTTTTAAAAATTGGACCATAAAAACGGGGTTCTGCTTCGGCTGAGCCTTTGACATAGGCGCATCCTACAAGATGTCTCTCCCTAGAGCAATGCCACGAACAGTACTGAGCATTGCTTCCACATAAAGAGATTGTCGTGGTGTTCTCTGGCTGATATAGTGTTGAAGTTCAATCGAGAACCTTTTACTCCTTATTATTTTCAAATTCATGCAGCCAGCCCAGCAAAATCTCGCGGTTCCAATCGCAATCGTCATCGCCGGCATCCTGATCGCAGGAGCTGTCGTCCTTACAAACAAACAATCCGCGCCAACACAAGCACAGCCAACAGCTGCACAGCAACAAGCACAACAGCCTGCACAAAAAGAAGTGCCGAAGGAAACGTATGCACTCGCAAAGGATGATCACATCCTTGGAAATCCTGAAGCGCCTGTTCGCATTATTGAATACTCAGATTTCCAGTGTCCATTCTGTAAACGTTTTCATCCAACAATGAAACAAATTATGGATGAGTATGGAAAGACTGGCGAGGTTGCCCTTGTCTACCGCCACTTCCCGCTGGACACCATTCACCCACAGGCACGACCACTTGCTATTGCATCTGAATGTGTGTACGAACAAGGCGGAGATGCTGCATTCTGGAAGGCGTACGAGATGATTCTTTCGCAGGCAGGAGACTTCAACCTGAAAGATCTCTCACCAATCGCCAAAGCAGCTGGAGTAGATGCAGCAAAGATGCAAGCATGTGTTGACTCACAGAAACATAATGATCGTGTAGATCGCGACTTCACATCTGGAGTAAATGCTGGGGTTTCTGGTACACCATTCTCATTTGTTGTCCATAAGGATGGACGTGTTGAAAAAATTGGAGGTGCATACCCATACCAAAACGTGAAAGCAATTCTCGATTCTCTTCTTCGCGCAAATCCTGCAGTGGCACAATAACATTCGTTATTTAGTGCATGTGATAAAATCCCCGCAATGACTGCGGGGATTTTATATGATAGACTCGCGCAAGAAACTACCGACAGCGTGAGGTGAGATTGTGAGCACTTTTTTTGATCTCGAAGAAGACAAGATACAGCGATCCTTTGACTTCCCTCTTGAGCGCGAGAATGTGCTTAGAGAGTTAGCACGCGCTGCCAAAGAGTTCCCCAACGAAATGATCTCTGCACTGTTGGCGACCTATTGGTGGCCAAAACATCTTGAGACGATGGAGAATTATTCGGTAAAGCGATACGAGGATGATTCTCGTTTCGGTATGCTAACGGTCACCATTAGTGAAGATGCCGATGCGTGGATAGATGTCTTGTCTGAAGCTGACCCGAATGAGCTCCATACGGTCATGAGATTTCGCACGTTCATCGGGGGCGGACAAAGTCCTCGAGTGAGAAATGCTCTTCTCATCCTGGCTGAGGCAATACGTCTCGACAACAAGGATCGTCCCCAACAACGATAGTGAAAACCCCCTTAGAAATAAGGGGGTTTGTTATGCGAGCCCTAGTGAAATCCGCAGTTCTTCTGATGGTTCCCATGGCGGATCAAAGGTGACATCGACGCGGACCTCCTCATGGAGCGGAAGAAGCGCTTCTTCGACACCCTCGACAAGCTCATTCGCAAAGGGACAATACGGGCTCGTGAGTGTCATGGTGATGTCTATTCCCTCATCGCTTACTCGTATATCGTAGACCAGACCCAGCGTATAGATATCAATACCAAGCTCAGGATCTTTCACCGTTTTGAGTTTTTCAATAATCTGATCTTTTGTAGGAAGCGTGCTCATGACTATGATTGATATTTCGTAAATCCACTTTGGAGAATCTCGGATGCAAGTGTTTTGTCTCCTTCTGCCACAACCTTTCCTCCAGCCATGACGATGACATGATCGGGATTGAGGTGCTCTAGCAGTGTTGGGTAATGCGTAATGAGAAGAACGCCAGTCCCCTGCGTGCGAACGCGTTCAACCGCTGCAAGAATCTTTTTGAGCGCATCGACATCAACACCTGAATCAATTTCATCAAGAAGGGCGTATCTTGGCGAGAGCAGTGCCATCTGCAGAACTTCAGAGATCTTTTTTTCTCCTCCCGAGAATCCGGCATGAAGTTCGCGCTTTACAAAGGATTCATCAATTCCCAACGATACGGCGGTTTCTTTGAGTTTTGTATAAAAATCAGGAATAGAAATCATTTTTCCAGAAAGGGTCTGGTATGCGCGATGCAGGAAATTCACCATGGTGACTCCTGGAACCTCAGGAGTATGTTGCAGAGAGAGAAAAATCCCCCGCTTTGCTTTCTCCTCAGTTGAGAGCGAGGTAATGTCTTGATCATCGAGAGTCATCGTCCCTTCGGTCACCTCATAGAGAGGGTGGCCCATGAGTCCATAGAGGAGAGAAGATTTTCCTGAGCCGTTGGGGCCCATGAGTACCGTAACCTTCCCTGGCGAAAGCGATAAAGAAACCTTTTGTGAAAGGAATTTTCCATCTTTTGTCGTAATCGAGAAATTGGTGATATTAAGCATATTGAGTGAGAGCGGCCTTCAGCGTCTCGAGTCCTAGCATCATACACTTCTCTCGGGATTCGCCAATAGGGACACCGAGAAGTGCTCGGAGGTCACGGTCTGAAAGCGCAAGGAGTGAAGAAACTGGTTGGCCAACAAAACGTTCAAGAAGCATTGAGGTGGAAGCTTGTGAAATAGCGCACCCCTCTCCTTCGAAGGTCGCATCGATAAGCACGTGGTCCTTGATGCTCAGATAGACCACGAGCTCATCGCCACAACTCGGGTTCTTGCCTTCTTCGCGGTGTGTGTATGTCACCAATGCCCCATAGTGCCTAGGATTACGATAGTGATCAAGGATGTTTGCTTGATAGAGTTCGTCGTCCATAGTTCTCTAGCGTGAAAAAATTTTGATGGCATCCCTGATCGCCTCAACAAGCATATCGATATCTTCTTTGGCGTTGTAGACATGGAGGCTCGCTCGAACCGTCGCAGAAATACCTAAAGCGTCATGAACTGGGATCGCGCAATGATGCCCGGCACGGATTTTTACATTGTGCCGAGATAAAATTTCAGCAATATCATGAGGGTGAATACCCTTAATGGTGAATGCGAGAGTTCCCACATTAGATTTAGCTGGTGCAGCATAGAGAGTAACTTCTGGAATGTCTTTAAGCGCCTTTAGGGCAAACTCGACTAATCCACGAAGATGTTCACGAATTGCATCTCCCCCAAGCATCGTGAGATACTCTACGGCCTTTCCAAGACCAATCACTCCCGCAATATTTGGCGTTCCTGCCTCAAATCGATCTGGGATTTCTGACCACTGTGAAGACTCTGTCGATACGTGCGAAACCATATGCCCCCCAAACGTGCTTGGGCGTAATTTCTCAAGGAGTGAACGCTTCACCCAAAGGACACCGACGCCAGTTGGTCCGAGCATCTTATGTCCAGAGAAATAGAGTGCATCACATCCTAAAGCTCTGACATCGACAGGGATATGCCCGAGGGCTGCAGTCGCATCAACGACGAGAATTGCTGAACCTTTTTTCGACACAATGGTTGAGAGATCAACGATCTCCCCTGTCACATTTGACGCAAGGGTTACTCCAACGAGGCAAGTATGCTGGTCAATCGCTGCAGGCACCTGATCAATATTGTTGACACGAAATTCGAGACTCTTACGACGAGCAAGTTCTTGAAGTGGAACAAATTGTGCATGGTGCTCGAGTGTCGAAGTCACAATATTCCCTGACTGAGTGAGATGAGATTCTTCAAGAGAGCGCAGTAACATATTTGCGCTTGCTGTTGCCCCAGAGGTGAAGAGTATTTCTCCTGGCTCTCCCCCGATAAACGCAGCGATTTTTTTTCGAGCAAGCTCATATTCCCGGGTCGCGCATTCGCTTTCTTTGTATGCCGCGCGGTGCACGTTCGCTCGGTACTCTTTGTAGTAGCGAACCATTTCGTCGATCACTACCGGGGCGGTGAGTGATGTTGAAGCACTGTCCAAATATCCTTTGGCTTGAGAAAATTGCGTGCGGATGGCTGAAAGATTATTCATATGTAGCGTGTCCTCGAGGCAGTACTCCACTGAGCGATTCGCCTATGCGACTCATTTCATACGCATCACGCTCTGGAGCACCACCACGAGCTAGCGTTTGCTTCATCATACCAGAGACCAAAAATCCAACAGCATCTTCTGCGCGCAACCCTCGGAGTCTCGGATAAAAAAGCATCTTGGGCGAGAGATACCCGACAGAGAGCGCATGCGCACTCATCACATCATGTGCGGCAACATCCAGAGCAGGTACAGCATCAATTTTTGCATTCGGATCAAGAACAAGAAATCTCCCCTCCTGTTTTCCTTCAGTACGAACTGTTCCTTTATCAACAACAATATCTCCTCGATATATTGTTCGACTCGTTCCCTTTCCAACACCAGCGGCGGCAATACGTGAGTTCGTGTAAGAGGAATGGTGGTACACACGATGCTCAACATCGAGGACTCGGTCTTGATCTACGCACGATGTCATAAAAATCTGAGAAGAAGATTCTCTCCCACGTAACTCACTAACAGTGCGAGTATATATATGTGCACTTGATTGAGCGACATCAAACCACGAAAGTCGGGCTCCCTCATCAAGAACACCATACTGGCGCAGGAAGATTGTTCCCGACAATTGTGCTGAAGTTCCTCCGTGATAATCGAGGGATGCTCCTTTCTCAACAACAGCAACGATCGTCCGAGCGGCGGCGGTCGCAGTCCCCTTCACCACCTCGTACACGTGTGCATGGATTCCAGCACGGACATAGAGAACCAATAGTTCATTGTGGACACCGGCATACTGAGATGAAAGATGGAGAGCACCCCCATCTTGAGAAAATTCGACAACAGCATGCTGCTTCCATGTCGCTCCAATAAGCGCATCATAAAATGTCTCACTGCGATCACGAAGAATCTTTAGCACCTGACTCCGTAACACCGGGACATCTGAGAGTGGGATGATGTTTGCTCCACCCATCAATTTGATGTCGTGACGAATATCCACACACTGGTCGAGCAATGCTGAGGCACCAGCATATTCTGCCTTCATTCCAAGGCCATACTGCAGCACGGTTGGAAGTGTATTTGCCTTTTTGAGAAGAAACCTCCGGAGCTCCTTTTCATCTTCTTGGTACGGGGCCTGGGAAAGGAGTGTCGCGATAGATTCTTCGGCTGTTTCTTTCGGGAATAAACTTGAATTCACGTCCATGCAATATACCACAAAACCTATATTTTGCAATATTTTTTCTCCTCTTTTTCCCTTGCTCAAATGCACACACTTTCATAGCATTAGGACAGCATTTCGTTCTTCGCTATTAAGAGGGAGAGACTTATGGCACTTCGTATCATAATCTTTCTGTTCCTGGGAGTAATTTCAGGATGTGTTCCAATGGTACTTCAACCAGAAACGGAGAGTGGCCGTATTTCAAAAGATTTGAGCCCATGCGAGATCGTCGTCAGGACACCTCGCGGACACAGGACTCGCCCATGTACGGAAATTGAGCGAGTACAGATGAAGTTCGACCATATTGTCGTCAACAAAACGACACTCGCAGACCTGAGGGTCATGGGATTTGGTCCCCCGACGTCGACGATGGAAGTCGTTCCGTCACCTGAAATCAAATCTCGTCTGACGAAGACGACAGATGGGGGGATGGAACTCCTCGATATCGCAGTCAGATCGTGCATCACCCAGCCAGATGCCGCATATC
>CAYPEZ010000043.1:0-6973 GCA_964409985.1 uncultured Candidatus Saccharibacteria bacterium | reverse complement strand
ACCAATAATATGTATACTGTCCCGATATGGTAGTACGCATGAGACATACGCGGGCACACACCCGCAACCGCCGCAGCCACCACGCCCTTTCAGGGAAGAGCTTCGTCGCGTGCTCAAACTGTGGAGCACAGCATCTTCGCCATCATGTATGCATGGGATGCGGAAAATATCGTGGACGCCAAGTGATTGATGTCCTCGCCAAGAAGACTAAACTCCTCAAAAAGAAAGCTGATGCCCGAAAAGCAAAAACCGGTTCAGCACAAAAAGCGGAAGAAAAAGCAGAGAAGGAGGAAAAGACAGAGAAAGCAACTAAGAAGAAATAACCCAATCCGCTCGTAAGGGCGGTTTTTGGTCCCCTAATTCACAGCGATTCATTGATTCAGCACACAGGTTTGATACACTATTAAGGTAGCACTTTGTTATGGCCAATAGACACCTCTCACGTTCGATCGTGATGCAGACATTGTTTGAGTGGGACTTCAACGGAAAAAATATTTCTGTGGAGGAGGCTATTGCGCGTAACGCAGAAGAGTTTGCCCCCGGTGGAGGCGACCTTCCTTTTATGCAAGAACTTGTGGTGAACGTTGTCGCCAAGGTTCCAGAACTCGACCTTATCATCACCAAGGCTGCTCCTCAGTGGCCGATTGATCGTATCTCTGTTGTTGACCGTAATGTCCTTCGCATTGGGCTCTTCGAGCTTCTCTTCAGTGACCGTGAACAAGTTCCTCCCAAGGTTGCTATCAACGAGGCTATTGAACTTGCAAAGACCTTTGGTGGCGAAAATAGCGGCAAGTTCGTCAATGGTGTCCTCGGTGCCATCTATAAAGAAATTGGCGAACCAGGAAAAGAGGAAACGACAAAAGCAAAGCCCAAAGCCGTGATTGATCCGACGAAGCTTCCTCTCGAGCAGCTTGGAGGCGCAGTGGTGTATGCCAAGAATGGTGAGGACTATTATCTTGCGCTTGTCCACGATATCTTTGGACACTGGACGCTCTCCAAAGGGCACATCGAAGAAGGAGAAAAGGAAGAAGAAGCGACTATTCGCGAGATGAAAGAAGAGATCGGGATTGATGTGGTCATCAAAGAAAAGCTCGGTGAGAATGAATATGTCGCAAGCCACCCCGAGAAAGGAAAGATTAGGAAGCGTGTATGCTATTTTCTTGCTGAAGCACAGTACCAGCCACTTCAGCTCGAGGCTGAGAAAGGAGGGCTTGATGATGCAAAGTGGTTTAAACTTCCAGAAATCATCGATCTCAATATTTACGACGATATCCTCCCCATCATCACCAAAGGGGTGAACCACTTGCTTGCGAGGGGGAAGTAGAGTAGCTTGGGCACTAAGGTATGAAAAAAGACATCAACCTCTCCCATCTCGAAGAGCGCATTGGCGCCGTCTTTTCGAACCGAGCCATTCTTGAAGAAGCTTTAACGCACCGCTCATATCTCAATGAGCACCGGGGACTCAAGCGTGCGCATAATGAACGCCTCGAATTCCTGGGCGACGCAGTGCTTGAGCTTGCGATTACTGAAGATTTGTTTAAAAAATATCCCGAAGAACAAGAGGGGATTCTCACTGCGTACCGTTCTGCATTGGTGAACACACTGTCTCTTGCTCAAGTCGCCAAGGATCTTGAACTTGACCAATTTCTTATGCTCTCAAAAGGTGAGGCTAAGGATACTGGTCGCGCACGCCTTGTGATTCATGCCAATGCTGTCGAAGCAGTGATTGGAGCCATTCACCTCGATCAGGGGTATGGAGCTGCAAAGAAGTTTATTTCTGCGTATGTGCTCTCTCGCCTTGATGAAGTGGTCAAGAAGCGTCTGTGGCAAGATGCAAAGAGTCGCTTCCAAGAAGCTGCTCAAGAGCATGCGAGTGTCACTCCAAACTACAAAACGCTTGGCGAAGTGGGTCCTGATCATGATAAAAAGTTTACCGTCGGTGTGTTTATTGGCGACGAACTTGTCGCGAAGGGGGAGGGGAAGGCCAAGCAGGAGGCAGAACAAGCCGCTGCTGAGGCGGGACTTGCCGTAAAGAATTGGTAGCACGACTGGTTTCGGCGCATAACTTCGTTGTCTTCGGTTCGAAGACCTGTCAACGTACGCTTGTACGTCTCCAGGTCATTCTTCCTTGACGCCTTGTTCTACACCCAAAACCAATCGTGCGATGGGAGTTCGTGTTTTGTGCGCATCATATGAGTGAAGTAAAGGATGCTGGTTATATCTAAATCCTTACTCAAAAATAACCACGCTGTGGTGGCTAGAGTTGATAAAAAATAACCCCGGACCTTCCTTGGTGCGGGGTGTGCTGTCGAATGCGTACTACCACTCTTCATCGAGATAGTCGTCTTCGCTATAGTCTCCGAAGTCTTCGATGGGTTCAACGCGGATATTCCGGTCGGGGAGTTCCGAGCTCATCTCGGCAAGATCCGGATCGAACCACAGTTCATCATCGAAGAAAAAGGACGAGTGGAAGGTGTTCTCGAATTCAGTCGCAATGGCTTCCATTGCCTTTGCTTCCGCTTCCTGCTCTCGATCGTGTTCATCGAGAGCGCGAGCGATCACTTCTCGCTCCGTCGGTTCCTTGAGGGCTCGGCCATATCCTACAGCGTCACGCTTCATTGACAACTCCTGTAAGTGACAAACCAAGATATATTATACACCATATTATATATATGTCAATTATTCAAAAACTGAAATGATTAGGAGTGGGGAATATACAAAAACACCCGGACCTTCCTTGGTCCGGGGTGTGTTCTTGATACGTAAGCTACCTATGCGGCCGCTGCAGTACCGTAATCATCCTTGATGTTCTCGATATCGCTTCTCAACATGGAAGCGAACATGGGGAGGAGGTCAGGCCAGTACTTCTTGAGGTCCTGTTCCTTCTCCTCGATCGTCGACTCCATCCACTTCTCGAGGAGTTCTGCGGTCTTTCGGTTTTGACCGATACCGACCACGTTGATCTCATCGATCTCATGATCATCTGCAGTTCGGAGATCACGCTCGAGGGTATCAGCTTCTGCTCGAAGCGCTACCGCCATCGTTGTCAAAAAGGTCTTTGAAAGCATTGCTCTCTCCAAATGTTTTGGTCCGTTTTGTATATTACAATACTACTAAATTATGTCAATACATAAAAAAGTGCCTACTCCATAAGGAATAGGCACGGAATACGGTTTACATCTTCGCCTTAGCCACACATCGCACGACGGTAAAGGAATTCTTGTTGTGCGTCGACTCCGGCCTCATCACAGTCCCACACATCGTCGAGATACTCTTCATCCCGACGGGTGATAATGCGATACCCATCGTCTCGATAGGCGAGGCTGATTTGGTAATCGACGATACTATAGATGTAGTCTTCTGGAAGGAATATTTGTTCCTTCTTTTCGGCTTCTTGCTCTTCTCTGTGCTCACGGAGTGCCAAGGCGATTGCTTGATCACGGAGATTCTTTCGACTTGCTCTCTTCACTCGATATCCTCGCTGTACTGACTTTTTTGAACGATGAACCGAGAGCGGATTGTACTATGAATCATTTGACTGTCAATCTGATACATAGGATAAGCGATCAGATAGAAAAAGGCGCCCGAGCTATTTCTAGCACGGGCGCCGTTGTTCAACGAGACCAGTAGAACCAGTAAGGCACAGCATCTACGAGTCCTTCAGAAGTTACTTTGAAGAGAACTTCAGTAGGATGGGCATAGATGCACCTTTCCTCGCTCCTCAGTTCTTTGAGGACAGTAGTGCTTTCCGTTCTACTTACTACGACCATCCCTCTGCATGGCGTACGAACGAGGTGAAAGAATAAAGTCTCCTCTTCGGCGATGAACATACGGAGACGCTTGTTCTTGTCCTCGGTATCTACCGCCAACACGACCCACTTGTCCTTGTCTTTTTCGTATTCGGCCTTCGCTCTTTCTTGGGCAAAGAAGACTTTCATGTCGAATGAGGGCGGGTCAAACCCGGGGAAGTCGTGCAATAGTGGAGAGAGATCCACTGCCTGGTACGTTTTTCTTCCGTGGAACACGCTGGCGAAGTATCTCGCACTAGAAGTCATGTCGACTACCATGCTGTTTCGCGCACTGTAGGCGAAACCACCCACGAAAGCTACGACAAGGGCCACCATGACGGTAGCGATACGTCGGGCCTTTCCGTTCATCACTTTTATACCTCGGTGTTGGGGAGCTGACTAATACTATAATAGCATCGATTTAAGGAAAAGTCAACCACTGAAAAACCTCGAATTTTTGCCCGTTGAACATGATACACTCCTAATTACGTATGCGCCTCAAGCGTCTGGAGATTTTTGGCTTCAAGTCCTTTGCGAAGAAAGCTGTTCTTGAGTTCAACACGGCTATCACGTCTGTTGTGGGCCCCAACGGCTCCGGGAAGTCCAACGTCGCAGAGGCCATTCGCTTTGTCCTTGGAGAGCAGTCCATGAAGTCCATGCGTGGGAAACGCGGAGAGGACCTTATTTTCAATGGTTCAAAGACGATGGGCCGTATGGGTAAAGCAAGTGTATCGATTGTCTTTGATAATCATGCACGCGAGTTCCAAAATATTGATTTTGACGAAGTGATTGTCACACGTGAAGTCTCACGTGATGGAACGAATGAATATTTCATCAACGGCTCACAGGTGCGTCTGCGCGATGTGCTCGAGCTTCTCTCGTACGCACGTATTGGTGCATCAGGACATCACATTATCTCTCAGGGCGAAGCAGATCGAGTCCTCACCGCCAATCAG
Organism: uncultured Candidatus Saccharibacteria bacterium; assembly: GCA_964409985.1. GTDB lineage: Bacteria > Patescibacteriota > Minisyncoccia > Phycocordibacterales > UBA6899 > CAYPEZ01. Next base: position 2,229 of record CAYPEZ010000043.1, on the reverse strand, counting down.
AAGGACCGCCGTGAAATGATTGAAGATGCGCTTGGACTCCGTGTCTATCAGTACAAGCGGGCAGAAGCAGAGCGCAAACTCGAAAAGACCGAAGAAAACATCAAAGAGGCAGAGAGCCTTCGTCGTGAAATCGCACCGCACATTAAGTTCCTTAGGAAGCAGATGGAGAAGATCAAAGAGGGTGAGGATCTGCGGCAGCGTCTCACTGGTCTCTATCGCGAGTACCTCAAGCGCGAAGAAGTCTACATCAATGAACGAAGGAAGCGACTTGCCACTGATCGTGAAGAGCCACAGCGCGAGCTTCAGACACTCGACGCACGGATTGCCGAGATTCGTGCTCAAATCGAAAAGACTGCTCAAGACGATGAGGGTCGCCGCATCCTGCTCTCATTTGAAGAAAAGCTCCGTATGGCTCGCCGAGAAAAGGACGCCACTGCACACACATTAGGAAAGCTCGAAGGAATGATCGAGAGTGAAGAACGCCGTCTTGCGAAGCTCCGTGAGCGTGATCAGGCCGAAAAAGTCCTTTCGATCAAGTCCGGAGATTTTAAGAATTTTGTCGACAATATTTCTCGAGAAGTCGAAGAAGCAGAGCGTACGCATGATGTGGGTCTCCTTCACTCAATTCTAGGAAGACTCAAGCAGGCTGTACACGACTTTTTCTCTCACCACAAAGGGGCAGATGCCACAGACACACATGAAGCAGAGGCAGAGGTTGCACGACTGCGCGGTGAGCGTGATCAACGCCGAGAAGAGCTCGGTCACGCCGAGGCACGTCTCTTGGGTTTTGAAGCCGAGATGGAAGAAAGCCGCCGAGCACTTGAAGCAAAGAAAGAAGAAAGCCGTGAAGGTGAACGCCAACTCTATGGATTTATGTCACGCCGTGGAGAACTCTCGCTCAAGCTTGAGAAACTTGCCGAAGAAGAGCGTGGTCTTGAGAAACTTTCTCGTGATCTTGAGATACAGCTTCAGGAAGCGGGTGTGATGATTGGCCGCGCGGTCCTCGATTATAGCCAGACCCAAATCAGTATCGATGATGTGATGCAAGAACTCCGTGACCGCCAAGACGAGCGCCGCCGTGAAATCGAACGTGCCAAGATTAAGCTCGAAGACCTTGGTGTCCTTGGTGCCGAAGAAGTGGCCCGAGAATTCCAAGAGACGACCGAGCGTGATCAGTTCCTCGAAAAAGAGCTCCTTGATCTTGCACAAAGTGCAGAGGCACTCGAGCGACTCATCGTCGAGCTTAACGAGAAGCTCGAGATCGAGTTCAAAGACGGCCTTGGAAAGATCAACAAGCAATTCCGTGATTTCTTTGGCCTCATGTTTGGTGGTGGTGTCGCTGAGCTTCAAGTTGTTGATATTCAGAAGCGCAAGAAGTCCGTCGATGATGAAGGAAATGTTCTCGAACTCCCCGAAGATGAAGATGAGGAAGCAGAGCAGGGGATTGAGATTCATGTTTCTCTCCCACACAAGAAGATCAGGGGACTGCAGATGCTCTCAGGAGGAGAGCGTGCACTCACCTCGATTGCGCTCCTTTTTGCGATTAGCCAGGTGAACCCTCCGCCATTTATGGTGCTCGACGAGACTGATGCTGCACTTGATGAAGCGAACTCACGCAAGTACGGCGACATGCTCGAGAGTTTAGCCAAGCTCTCTCAGATTGTGGTGATCACGCACAATCGCGAGACGATGGGGCGTGCGGGAATACTCTATGGGGTGACGATGGGGTCGGATGCAGTCTCTAAACTGCTGTCCATCCAGTTTGAAGAAGCTGTCCTTGTGGCAAAGTAAACGTCCAGTTTTGGCGCATAACTTCGTTGTCTTCGGTTCAAAGTCCCCTCATCGTACGAGAGTACGACTCAGGGACATTTTCCCTCGCCGTCTCGTTCTGCATCAAAAACTGAACGTTTACGATATGATTGATGCGTTGAACATGACTAGCAAGAAAAAACCCTATACTGAGGTAAAAAAAGAACGTGAAATAAGAAGTATTGTGGTAGCACTGATGTATGAAATAGACCATCAAGCCACACCACTTTTTGAATTGTGGGAAAATTCAAATGACCCAAGATACCTTGTGCATTTCAACTCAATCAGAATATTGATGCCACTAATAGAGACTGCATCTTGTATAGAGTTTTCTAGAAACCCACACAAATTATTAGATAAATTACGTGTGCCAGAGAGCAAGATTGCTTGGTTCATGTTTCGTCACGGATTGTTGCATTC
>CAYPEZ010000042.1:0-7214 GCA_964409985.1 uncultured Candidatus Saccharibacteria bacterium | reverse complement strand
GCTTCTCAGCGTCGGATCATATCCGATCCCGATCTTGAATTTCGGCTTTGTCGCATGAACCAGAAGATAGACATGTGTTTCCATGAGTTACTCCTAAGAACAGCTAACAATTACATTACAATATTAATAAAATACGTCAATAAATGAGGACACCTGTACGGTGTCCTCATCGGTAGGGTGGAAGAACCACCCTAGCTCGGTTTCCCGAGTCTCGAATGCCCTTTTCGGGATCGATATGAAGTTTAGCGCAGACCATTGAAAAAACAAAGTACCCCCCGCAAAAAGAGGGAACTGACCCCTCCGATCGCCAGGATTCTTTTTTTTCTTTTCTTTCCCTTTATCCTCCCACACCCCTCCCGCATCTCTCCCTCACCAAAGGATAAAAACTCTTGACTTGACATTTTGTGAAAATGATATAGAACAGCAAGAGACTCAATTGATACTCAAGGAACACACATGGACAAAGCACGAGCGATCGAACTACTGAACATCTATGGCAAAGCGTGGGAGACCCGCGATCCGAACCTCATCGTCACGATATTCACCGACGATGCGACCTATAGCGATCCCCGCGAGCCACTCAACGATGGTCGCGATGCCATTCGAGCATACTGGGTATCCAAGGTCATTGGGGAACAGGATGACATCCATTTCGATCTGCGGAATGTGTGGGTCGATGGAGACACGGTCATCGCCGAGTGGCACGCCACCTTCAAGGACACGAAGCGCGATCTCGCCATCGAGATGGACGAAGTGGCGATCTTCACGGTCCGAAATGGCCTCTTTTCTTCACTGCGAGAGTATTACAAAACCAAGAAGACCCCGCTGTAAATGACAGACCCCTCACATGAGGGGTCTTTTTGCAAATGTCCCCAGCAAAAAAGAGGGAACTGACCCCTCCTTCTTTCTTCCTCTTCTCTCCACACACAGCGCGGCCCTCTGTGTGATTCACGCCAAGGGTAACTTTTATACATAATAAACCCCGTAAGCCATTATTGGCATACGGGGGATAAAAATTACTTCTTCTCGAGTTTCTGAGCCTTGAGCATCAGTCGGAGCCGTTCACGATCCTTGTCGCTGTCGTTCGTGATGATCGAAAGAAATGCAGTGTTGAGATTTGCTTTTGTCTGCGTTCCATACGCGAGAAACTGTTGCATCACCTCACCACAAGTGACGTGATAGATTTCCCACGGCTTGTCCGGCCCACGATCCACATACCTGTCGGTCGCGTACACCTCGGTGTATTGATCGAGTGGGGCATTGACGCCAGAATGGGTGACAATATACGCTCGCCGCTGCACTTTCGAAGTGACAGTAACGTGGCACTTACGATCATCTATGGGGTGCCAAGGCCTGATCGTCGATGCAGCACCAGTCTGCCAGATTCTGACCGAGACAAATGCCTCGTAAGAAACAAGGACGTTCTCCTTGCTCTTGTCTGGATAGGTCGCAACATATGCAACTTTCGAATCCTGGATTTGCTCGTTCGAATCGTGTCGAACTTGAGCAAACACAGCACTCGCTGTGAACAAAGCACAGAGCCCCATAAGAACATTCAGTAGTGGTCTTTTCACTTCAGTCTCCTAAGTAGTGTTGAGGAACAAAAAACGCCCAAAAATCGGACGCGCGTTCAAATCTACTGATATTAGGGGATCTGTCAATAAGAGATGTGAAACTATATTCTCACAAATTCTACGCCCTAATATTCTAAAGACCCCCCGCAAAAAGAGGGAACTGACCCCCGCCCCCTCCGATTGCCAGGATTTTGGGTGGGTGTAGACAAAATCTGCTCAAGGTCTAGTATTTGAGACATATGAATCTAATCCCTTCTTTTGAGTTTTTTGGGTGGACACTCCTCGCGATCTTTATCCTTTTGGGCATCCGTATTATTCGCCCTACACAGCGGGCGGTCGTCGAGCGCCTGGGAAAGTATCGTAAGTTCGCAAACCCTGGATTCCACTGGATCATCCCGGTCATCGACCACATGATCAAGGTCGACACGACCGAGAACATGGTCGACATCCCTCCGCACGAGATCATCACCGAGGACAACCTGAACGCCAAGGTGGACATGATGATCTACTATCAGGTCAAGAAGGACGAGGACAACGTGAAGCGCTCGCTCTATGAGGTCAGTGACTTCCAGAGCCAGATCATCGCGCTCGCGCAGACCACCGCACGCAACGTCATCGGTGGCATGGCATTCAAAGATGTGAACTCACAGCGCGCCACGCTCAACGCTCGTCTTGCCGAGATCCTCCGCAAAGAGACCGACAAGTGGGGAGTCGAAGTCGTGCGTGTCGAGATGAAAGAGATCATCCCTCCTGCCGACGTCCAAGAGACCATGAACATGGTGATCAAGGCAGAGAACAGCAAGCGCTCCGCCATCGACTTTGCGACCGCCAAGGAGACCGAAGCAGATGGGAACCGTCGTGCGATGATCAAAGAAGCCGAAGGAAAGAAGCAGGCGGCCATCCTCGAAGCCGAGGGTCAGGCTCAGGCGTTCGACCTCATCAATGAGTCGTTCACCGGGAACGCCCAACTTCTCAAGCAGTACGAGGTCACCCAGAAGGCGCTCCAAGACAACTCCAAGATCATTCTCACGGACAAAGGCATCTCGCCCCAACTCTTCCTTGGTGAGCTTCCAATGTCTCTCCGTAGGAAAGATTAGTCGAAGAAGAACCTACCCTTGCCAAAAACATTGCCAGGATTTTGGGTGGGTGTAGAGTGGACGTATGGAAAACCAAGAAACAAGAGATCACGTTATGTCGACAGAGCACATCCCTGTCCCATCCCCGGTGTCGCATACAAAAATCGCGTCAGCACAAGAGCTATTTGCAGAGACCTTGCGTGATCTGAGGTCCGCTCCACCCAAGTCTCTTGTTGCAGTGGGTCTACCTGTGTTTCTATACTCATTGATTACGATGCCCTTTGGATCAGAGGTTCCACAGCCGCTGTATATGTTTCTTCCTGCTCCTTTAGGACTCATTGCGGTCATTGTTGCGTACTATGTTTTCATCCTCGCTTCAATTACGAGCATCCAACAAGCGGGGAGTCGATGGACGCCTCCGATCAAGGAATCATTTCTATTGGCAAAAACGAAATTTTGGCCACTTGTTTGGTTGACAGCAATCTCGATACTCATCACGCTCGGAAGTGAAATCCCTTTGATCATACCAGTCCTTTTTGTCAGTATGTGGACGATGTTTGCATACCCAGCGCTCATCCTCGATGATCTCAGAGGTGTGCATGCCATTTCGTATGGAAGAGAACTCCAGCGAGGAGTGTGGGGAAAGGTGATGTGGAGATTCTTCGCTCCTGGAATGCTGATTGTGTCCTTGTCCATCATTTTGGGAATTTTGGGTGCGTTTGGTACGGACACACAGGGATTCTATCTTGTGTACTCGTTACTATCGCCAATATTCTTGGTGTTTTTCAGTACGTACCTCACCAAACTCTATCGCTCGCTGGTCATGTTCAAAGGAATTGTGCCCGATGCAGCAAAGACAAAGAACCGTAAGCTCATTATTGGTCTGGCTCTCTGGGGAGCTGCGGTCGTTGCCATCGGAGCTTTCTTAGTCCTGTGGTCGGCTACCGAAACAATAAAGATGACGCTTCCGGACGATGCGTTTTTTGAGATGCCAGAATCAGTCACTGTGTAAATAAAAAAGAGGGATGCGAGAGGAATCTTCATGAAGGCGTATAGCACGAGGTCCTTTTGGTTTCTCCTGTTCGCTGAAGAGTCTAAAAACAAAAAAGTGCCACCCCGCACAGGGTGGCACCAAAGAGTACCCAGGATTACTTCTTCTCGAGCTTCTGAGCTTTCAGCATTTCACGCAAGCGTGTGCGTGCCGAGTCGCCGTCGCCAGCGATGATCTTGTCGAAGTTGGCATTCAGGTTATTCTTGGTCGCCTTCACGTACCCAAGAAATCTCTGCATCACCTCCCCACACGTGGTGTGATAGATCTCCCATGGCCTGTCAGCACCTCGGTCAGTATACTGGTCTGCAGCATAGACCTCAGTGTACTGGTCGAGCGGCGCGTTGATGCCAGAACGAGAAACAATATATGCTCTTCGTTCCACCTTGGCCGAGATCGTCACATGACACTTCCTGTCATCAATCAGATGATCCCACGTGGATGCACGTCCACTTTGCCAGATGCGATGGTAGACAGAGGCCTGGTAGGCGACGAGGACGTTTTCCTTTGCGCCGTCTGGGTAGGTTGAGACATATGCGACCTTGGTGTCGCGGACCATGTCGTTGTCTTCACTCCTGACCTGAGCAAATGCTGAGGTCATTGCGAAAAAGGCACTGAGAAAAAGGATCAGGGTAGCTGCGAGTTTTTTCACGAACGTAACTCCTATGGTTGGTGAGGAACAAAAAAACGCCGCAAAGCTGGGCGCTCATTAAATATACATGAATTTTAAACACTGTCAAATGCAAGTGCATTTGTAGAAAAGTTAACTTTTTGTGTGATGAAAGACGAAAGTTGTTATCTGTCATGCTTCAACTTGTATACAGTCTCCTTTGCTGTGAAGAAAAACCCACATCATGAGGATGTGGGTTTTCGAAGGACGAGTCCCTTCACGGTTCCATGCTGGAGAACGTGTGTGCGGACGGCAGCTCGTTCTTCTGTCGTAAGTCTGTTAGGAACTCGACATGTCGTAGTCTGACCACGCTTTGCGTACATCAAAGCAAGAAGAACGATAAATAGGATGTCCATGGAATATCCTCGCTAGTGTCTAGGCGCATCTTATGAATATTCGTATTCGACGTCAATATCTCTCTATGCCCACAAGCATGTAGCGTGTGTCATGAGTTTATCTCCTAAGCAAAACCACCGGTGTTATCCGGTGGTCGAGTGATATTGAGGTTTTGTTTTCTTTGTGTAGTGCCCCTTGTGGTAGAGGACACAAAATCCATCAAATTGATTCATGATCTCTTGGTTGTGGGCCAGTGCTTCACGGCTGCCATTGATGAGTGCGAAGAGAATCATGGCAGCATTCTCGTGGTCAGCGGTGGGGTCACAAAGATCATCGCATTTTTTTGCAATGCGTTCGAGTTTATGAATGATGCGTCTGATCTCATTCACGCGATGAGAATTAAAACGTTTCTCTTTTGTGTGTGTCTCAAGGAGACTATCAAATACATGCCATTCTTCTACGGTAAGATCGGCAAGGTGTTTTGGGCGAAAAAAGGGAACAACATTCTCAGGACGCGTACTCAAAGGACACTCCTTTTGTGCAGGCTCTTCCGTGAGCCTATCTGTCAATCAATGATACGTCAAATATGTCAGGCGGTAGAAATGCTTTCTGTCCATACACAGTATGTTCAAATAAAAAGAGGAAGACAATGTCTTCCTCAGTATATTGTTACTTCTTACTTCTTGCCGGAGATCTTGTCCGCACCCTCTTTGATGGCATCCGTGCCACACTTGATGCAGTACTTGACCGTCTCGCCGACTTCACGGACTCGTCCTTCCGGATTCTCATTCCGAATGACCTTCCTCGTGCCTTCGTTCACGCGCTCACGAATCTTCTCGTGCGCATTGTTGATGTTGCAACCAGTCTCGCCCGCGGGACACCGGTCATTCGCATAGGCATTCGAAGAGAAAGCCGAGACAGCCACGATCAGGACGGCATAAGCTAGCTTCATTGAACAGACCTCTTCCATTCCAGAACTGCTGGATCAGTGACAACCGGTGTGGTTGCCAAGCGGTGATTCTACACTGCTCGATGTTTCTGTCAATGAGATTTTTGCATACATATCAGCCCGAAGAACCAACTGCAACAGAGCCGACACATGAGCGTGGCTCTCTCTATGCGAAAGGCTGGGGGATATTACCTGTTTAATAAAAAAACCGCTGCAAATTTTTTGCAGCGGTGAATGAACAGTTTTTGTGGTCTACATGATCTCGTCGGCAAGACCCATATCCACTGCTTCATGCGCAGACATGTAGGTATCAAAACGCAAGAGTTTATCCATTTCCTCGTCTGTAAATTCTGGATGTTTTTCTTTGATCCGTGCACATAACACATTCTTGTAGATCTCCCTGCACACTTCGTTTTCTTTTGCAGCTCGATCAAAATCTTTAGAATGAAGTTCCACTCCACCCCACGATCCATAGTGGACCATGAGCCTTGCGTGTCGGCGCACAATGCGGCGTGTTCCAGCCTGGAGGATGAAGACTCCAGCACTCATAGCGAGTCCGTAGACTTCAATTGTGATTGGGTTTTTGTATCTCACGTCACGAATCGCATCGTACACGGCAAACATGGCGTAATCACAACCGCCCGGGGTAGAGAGCTGAACCGTGATCTCATCCTCTGGGTAGCACATACGCAGGTATGTGATCCCGTTGATGAAGTATCGCGCTCCACCACGATTGACGTCTCCGTCCTCGTGGACAGGGTCTGGCGGTGTCGGGTATTGAATCTTCCTCTCTGCGGGGAAAACACCATACTGCATGTACGCATCAAGCTGGTGCGTATGAGCCATGCGCATGGCGCGTCCTCGATTGCCAGGACTTCTCCTCTTTCCGTCTTTTTTTGTTGTGTCTGCGACTTTCCCTTGGGTTTCGGGTGTTTCGCTCATGCTTACTCCTTTGTCGGTGTGCAGTGTTCTGGATGGTATCCTACTCACTTCTCTCTGTTACGCAAGGCAAAAAAGAACTCCCCGCCGTTGAGGTGAGGAGTGTGATAAACCTTAGTCATCGAGCAATGTACAAGCAATGAATGGCGGAGAGAGGTCAATGGCAATAATTTTTCCTTTGCGGAAGACTACAGTGAGACGACGAAAGTGTCTTTCTGGGACATACAGAAGTATAGTTGTGCTCCCGGTCTCAAGGATGTCCATCGCTGCTTCTACGCCCTTACTCCCATAGACATGCTCGAGCGCACGCCTGGCTTCTTGGGTCATTGCCTTGAATGTCCCATCGATTCCCAAGTAGTGCGCTTTTAAAATTCTGAGCAGTTTTTCGGGACACTGTTCATAAAAGAGTTCACGAAGATTTTTTTCATCATTCTTCTTCTTTTGTGAAGTATGCCACGCATAGTAGAGACCAAAGCTAAGGAGAAGGACAAGAACAAGAGTGATAACTTGCACGTCCATGGAGATCTCCTGGTGCGAGATAAAGAGCAGTTTCCGGCATTAAACGTAGTAGAAAACACATAGCCTGTCAACGCAGAAGGAAAGACAGTGATATGGGTCTGCG
>CAYPEZ010000041.1:0-7365 GCA_964409985.1 uncultured Candidatus Saccharibacteria bacterium | reverse complement strand
AGCTCAAGAAGTAGAGAGGGCTCTTCATCTCCTCTTTCGTTCATATGCTTGCCCCGAAAACCGCGAGTACAGTGGGTACAGTGAATGGTTTGAGATTTCTGCTCTTGGGTCTGTCATTGGTTTTCTTGAACAGCATCAGGTATTGTGCGGGCACAAAAAAGGAAGCCCCGTGTCTCCTCCTGTAGATAAAGCTCAGAGGACTAAAGCCCAGACTCAGTGCAGCATCTATATCGAGGGGGTTGAGACAAAAAATAACTCCTGCTTCTTTGAGACTACAAAAGATATCCGACGGCTCACCAATCTATACTCGGAACACAATGTAGTCAAAAGTATTCTTGTTGAATCTCGGAAAGTAAGCATGCGTGTCTTCGATGAGGAGAATGCAGACTATACTCAAGAGGTCCGGCGTACAGAATACAGAATCATTCACTATTTGGGTGATGAATTCGACATCGAAAACATTTGTTTCGAGTGGTCTCGATATGTGGGTACATCTCTCCATGCGAGGGGTCTACGAGAAACTCTTTCGGAACAAATCATCGAACTCCCGTGGAAGAATAAGAGCAAGTGGGCAAGTGGTATGTACGAGTGTCACATTCCTCTCCCATATGAATATCTGCGTGGACTTCGTACCTATGGCGGCCCCAGCCCATTTGTACGAGACATCGCCGAAATTCTCACTAGCATGCTCGAGCCTATTAGTGAGGATATGAGCGCCACACAGATTGATGACCAAGGACTGCTCATCCCTGCCTAACTTTAAATCCCCCACATTCTGGGGGATTTTTTTAGGCTAACGGAGTGAGGGGTCAGTTCCCTTTTTTGCGGGGGATTTTCTAGGGGAAGACTTTTACCCAGATTTTTCCGATAATGTTCTCTTTTCTGACGGGACCCCAATATCTCGAGTCCGAGCTACTCGCCCTATTGTCTCCAAGTACAAAGTATTCATTCTCTTTCAGCTGAAACGGCGTTGACGTACCGAATGTGGGTTGCGAAAGGTACGACTCCTCAAGTGGAGTCCCATTTGCGACGACTTTTCCATTCTCGATATTGATTGTTTCGTTGGGCATGCCCACAATTCGCTCGATGAAGATATCAAGTGGATCCGCCGGTGACCTTAAGACGACAATATCGCCACGATCGAATTTTTTGTCAAACTTCTTTACCAAAAGATAGTCATTGTGCACAAACGTCGGTGACATTGATGCTCCAGACACAATAAATGGTTCTACTATATACATTCGTAGCGGAAGGATCGTGACAATAGCAAGAATCATACTTGTGACATACGCAGAAGCATAGACTTTCAAGTTCTGTTTTATGGAGTTCAGTGGAAAGTATTTCTTTGCAATGAAATGAAACGCAAAGAAGAGTGCGACGATACCAATCAATTCAAATCCTGGAAACAATGGGATCGAGAATAAGAGATCTGGAATCAACATCCAGGCAAGAATCTTCAGTGCTTTGATGAATGTTGGCTCCTCGGATCCAAAGAAACGGAAGAAGAAATGGTGAATATAGGCAAACAATAGATATGATGCCCCGACGAGAAGCAAAGCTGCCAGGACAATGAGAATCAATTCCATTCCCAAACTCTACACCCGCAAAGAATCCTGGCAACCAGAGGGGTCAGTTCCCTCTTTTTGCGGGGGACCTTTGTATCTTTTCTTTGTATACTATGGTCATGAAAAGACACTTCAAAAAGCATTGGTGGAAGTACACTCTTTTTGTCTTCCTCCTCGCTTGTCTTGCTTGGTATATGTCTTCCATACTCTCACCACGAGAAGCGCTCGCATATCAGAACGATCGCTTCGTGGTCTATGCGTCAGTCATGGGGCCTGAGTGCGGTGGTCTATCGCTCTACAAAAGAACCTCTGATTTTTCTCCTACGACACATGATCCGATAGCACGGTTCTTCGTGTGCGGACAGAATGTGAAGGATGTGACCGAGAAAGATGGGGCTCTCATCTTGGAAACGAATGGATGGATCTGGAGAAAAGACCTCGCTTCCGGATTGTCTACGGCCACCCCTAAAAGCGGGGCGACTGGCTTCCCGAACAAATTTGAAGAGAGATAGTTAAAAACCCCTGGTAATCGGAGGGGGCGGGGGTCAGTTCCCTCCTTTTTGCGGGGGGCTATTTTTCTTTTCGTGTTTTAAGTTCTTTGGCGTTTCGGATATGGGCTTTTCTCGCGATTGGATCTAGGATGTTCGCCCGTTGAAGCTTTTGAAGGATATCGAATTTCCGTTCGTCAGTAAGAACGGGGTCAGTGAATGCTTTTATCTTTCTAATGATGTCTCGTGGAGTTCCGACCGCATAAGTGCCTGATACACGAATGCGGTCAGCACTAGGGAACGCGATGAATCCGACAACTGGCACGACCGGCGAATGCGGACGTACCAATGTCTCGACCGCTTTGATATGCCCGTAGTTCTGACGGATCGGATTATAGAATCTGCTTTTATGATGATAGAGCGTCTGCGTCCAATATGGCCACCGTGCGTCACCAAAGATCCACCCAGAATATGCTTTGGTCTCGATCACAAAAATACCGAAGTTCGACACGACGACCTGATCGATCTGCGTGGTAGAGATGTTTCCCTGCGAAGGAAGAAGGAGGTCTGAGATGACGCTGTACTTTGAGGGATCCAAACCGAGCAACTGTTCGGTAACGAAATGCTCCCCACTTTCCCCTTTCCACCGTGGAACCAGGGTCTTTAGAAGCACCAAAATTGGCCCCATAAGTGCCAGAAAGAGAAAAAGAAGGAAGACTGGAAATGAGTCCATTCCCCCACTTTACTCACCACCAACTTCTTTGCAATCGGAGGGGTCAATTCCCTCTTTTTGCGGGGGGTCTTCAGAATATTGGGACACGAAGTTCAAGAAAATATCGGACTCATCCCATTTCCTTCTTATTTACTTCAATATGAAGTTTGAAAGAAAGACAGCGTACAGAGCAAGCCCACCAAGCGCTACAACTCTTCCATAAAAATTTAGAAAAATGGCTTTGATGAAGCTGGCGATTAATTTTAAAATTGCCTTTGCTGCCCATGAAAAAACCACAAATACAGCAATGATCCCCCCAAGAATAAACCCTAGGGTATTTTTAATAGTATCCATTATCCTGGTTGAGCCACGTTCCATATCCACTAGAATTGCTTCTAGTTGGAAAAGGTTTCATTAAAAAAATTAGACCACAAAAAACGAGAAAAATCGGACTCATCCCCTGTTACCTACACCTCTCCAAAAACTTGGCAATCATAGAGGAAAACCATGCTCCTATCCTATATTTTCCTCCTTTGGCCGCTTTGATCTATTTCTATCTCGAGCAACTTTCAAAACCTGATGTTGAATACCCTGGCTACCAATAATTTCTGCTGTTCTTCTTAAATAATTAGGGTGCCTTTTTGGAGGTATTTTTATCTCCTGTTTTGGCCTTCTTCTATTTGGTGGAAGAGAATTTAAAATATTTCTTTGCGATTTAACGATTTGTTTGTGTTTGAGTTTTTGAATAGTATTCTTTCGGAAAAATATTTCTCCTCCTGTGAATTCCAAGCCCAAATAATCAACGTATCCGCGATGTTCTGCGTCTCCCAGTCCATTTGTTACCTTTTCACAAAAGATACCGTCTTCTGAGGCTTTGAAGTAGGATATGAATGACTTTTTGGCATTTATCTTTAAATAAACCTTCTTTATTTTTTCATCAATAAATTCAAGTAATGCATCTCTTTGATTTCTCTTACATATAAATACCAAATCATCACTATATCTCCTATAAAATACGTTTGGGAATGTTCTTTTTACGCTGCGATCAAAATCAAACAAAGAAATATTCGCCAACAAACCACTTATTGGACTTCCTTGTGGTATTCCTTTGTTGGTTTTATTTTCTTTAAAATATTTTTTCAAAAATTTAAATATAGAGAACCTATTTCTTCTAATTTCTTGCTGGAATTTTCTACTTTCAAAATCACTGTACTCAATATACCGGTAAGTTGTGAGCGATTTATAAACCTTAAATAGTGAGTCGTCTAATCTTTCCGTTCCGGAAATTTCACATAGCTTCTTTTTCAAAACCGAGTGGTTGATATTATCAAAAAAACCTTCTATATCCTGGGTAATAACCACATTATCGGGGTGTAGTTTTATATAATCAAAAACTTCTTTGGCAAAGTACACATTATTCTTACCCCTCTCCGTCCCAGGAATTTTAATTTTTCTATAGGCGATAACACTCTCCGAGATGCCCTCTTTTTGCAAAAGGGATTCATAAATCTTAAGTAGATGATAATTGAAATAACTATAGATATTGGAGTCGAGGTGCGAGGCATACATTATTGGACGTAATTTCAGTTTTCGCCTGGCGAGACCACCTTTGTCTCTACGGAAACGGACTGTTTTCTCCACTCTCTTAATGAACGGGAGGAACTGGTGACTCTTGAGATTAGAGATGACTGTTACGATACGAGAAAAAACTCTCTCATCTTCAATATTAAGAGGCGCATCGATATGCCGGTAAGTCCTTATTCTTTTTTCAGGCTTTATTTTATTTTTCCACTCAAGATAGTCCATACAAAACGCAAAGACCTCTCCCCAGACCGTTGACATGGTCTATTAGGGAGAGGTCGTTATAACTGAAGTTAGCCTGCATTCACCACGTCCTGCCCCTTTTAGAGAGCTAGGGTCAACGAAAAAACGTCGTTATAATTACAAGAATCATCGTTCTCAGTTACCTGAGGCAACATGATATGGTGATTGATGTCCTTATCTTCGTGTTTGAATCTTTCTTCAAGGAAATCCTTGAGGATTGCTTCAAACTCGTGTGCGATGGCAAGGCGGCCTTGCATATCGCACGAAACAAACTTACTAGCTAATCTGGGATCGAACGGTTCAACGCAGGTCAGAAAACCGTTTCCGTTGGTTGCCAACGAGGTACCTCCTAAGAGCTAGTAATTCCATTATACCATACCTCTCTAAACCACGGCGGAACGACGGATTTTCGATGCGGAACGAGGCCGCAGATAGCATGATGCCCCGGAGACGTACAAGTTGTACGGTGACCGGGGCTCATGCTGTCGAGAACGAAGTTATGCGCGAAAATCAGTAGTTTCGCAGCTTGTTGATGTTTTGGTGCTGGCGAATCTTCTCGTGAGCCTTCGCCTCAATCTGTCGAATACGCTCACGAGTCCTCCTACAGAGGCTGTACACCTTTTGGAGATTTCAGAAAATCTCTCAAAAGGGTCTTGCGCTGTGGGGGCCCACTAGCGGGTTCCCATGGCCCACAGCTCACCGTTTCATTGCTCGGTCGTATGCCATCCTTCCCTTCCCCTAACACGGAGTTCTGGGCCCCGTGCTAGAATGAGCCACATGGCAAATACCGTACGAAACATCGCTTTCATCGATGGTCAGAACCTCCACCTTGGAACCAAGGAAAAGGGTTGGTCAGTCGATCATGCGAAACTCCGAGTCTACCTCCGTGAAAAATATCACATCGATGAGGCGTATTACTTCCTTGGATTTGTCTCGGATGGAGAGCAGGGTCTCTATAGCAATCTTCAGAAGTCTGGATTCATCCTTGTCTTCAGGGAGCATTCTTCTCTTCTCAAGGGGAAAAAGAAAGGAAACGTCGATTGTGACATCATCTTTGAGGTGATGAAAAAACTCGTCGACGATGAGCAGTTCCAAAAGATCTTCATCGTCTCAGGCGATGGAGACTATAAGAAGCTCGTGGATTTCCTCATCAAAAAGAAAAAGTTCGGGAAAATGCTCTTCCCCAACGAGGACTATGCGTCCTCCCTGTATAAGAAACTCGGTGGAGAATTCTTCGCTAATCTTGGGGCGACTGACGTCAAAAAGAAAATCGCCTACAAGTAACCTAAAATGAAAAGGGCCCCTTAGGCAGTGAGCCTTTCGGGTCCCTTTTCGTATTGATACCTCCGTATTATACATAAATGACACGTGACGTCAACAATAAAAGTGGGGCTTAGAATAAGGGGATCCTTGATTTTTTATCCACACAAAATATCAATCGTCGACACGGGACGAAAGGACCGGCAGGAGCGTCACCTACCGCAAACCGTAAACGGCTGAGTTCGTGGAATTTGAGGCGTTTGAAATATCGAGCTGAATATTATTTATGGACGAAGTGGTAGAGAGAAGACGCTTCGCACACATACTCGAGGCACTCTTTTTTGGCTTCTTGATGAAGACGGTTGATCTGCCTTTCTCGGTTTGCGGGGCGCGCCTCCCCTTCCTCATAACCTACGAGATACGTATCAGATCCAATCGTGAACTCGGCGCAACCCTCCTCAACCAGACCTTCTTCAGCGAGTGTCTCAAGTACTTCTGATCTACGTTCTGTATCTAAAATATGACACCACTCCCGCCACTTTTCAAGTTTCCCAGGTTTCACCTTGAGAATAATCATGCGTCTCTGGGTATGATTCTGTTTCATTTGGGATTCATTATATACAAAAAACAGGAAAAGATGCGAACATCTTTTCCTGTTTGAGTCAGACAGCGTAACCAACCCCACGAGATGTGGGCTCAAAAAGCCGATGCGGCTGGACCGCGAGATAAATCGTTTGATTCCCTTTGTGCCAACATATGAGATCAGCATTAGAGACTTTCCTCGGCCAAAATTCTGGATCGATTGTCTTGAACACCTGGGGAAGCACGTCAACCGTGTATTCGTACAATCGACGAATGACAGCCACGTGCTCGCGATTATCGTGATCCAGGGGGCGATGGTGCATGTATTCACCAACCACCTCATCACAGAATTCTTGATACAACTCGCTATGAAGAAGATGCGAGTGCCAGAATGGGTCGATTGGTCGAGAGACAGCATGCGCATTTGCTGGATCAAGAAGCGCAATCGCATAGTACTGCTTGAGGGCAAAGATTCCACGAACAATGTAGTCATCGTGGACAGGGCTGCCGATTGCAGACATATGCTCACGAACCTTCTTTGCTGTCCCTCGAAAATCCTCATTATCTATTCGGTGGAGACGCGCCACAATAGAGGCGTGTACAGATACCCGGAGATCAGAGACGATGCGATGCGAATCATGGATGGAAAACATAAATACCTCCAGAATATGTCAATGGAACAACTCCGTTCAAACTCTACAAGACAGGAAAAAATTTGTCGAATACGGTTTAGAGCTTTCACATTTTTACCTTCACCAAACCCTAGAAGGACGAGTAGGTCACCCAAAATGAAAAGCCCGCAACTAGTAGTTGCGGAGCTTATTGATGTTTTGGTGTTGCCTTATTTTTTCGTGCGCTTTGGCTTCGATTTGCCTGATTCTTTCTCTGGTGACTCCAAATTCCTTGCCGACTTCCTCAAGCGTATGAGTCACCC
>CAYPEZ010000040.1:0-8012 GCA_964409985.1 uncultured Candidatus Saccharibacteria bacterium | reverse complement strand
CCGTGAGTGGGTATACCAGTGGAGATGCAAAGTGGTTTTTCCAAGACGTTCCTGTGACTCCAGGAAAGACATACCAGTATTCGAATTACTACCTATCGACTGCTGCAACAAGACATGTTGCTCGATACACATTAAATTCTGGAGCAGTCATTTATACTGAGCTTGGAGCTCTTCCAACTGCTGCGACTTGGACCAAGGTTACGCGCTCCATTGTTCCGCCTACAAATTCAGTAAGCATGACGGTGTTTCATCTGCTCGCAGCAAATGGACAACTCACCGTCGATAATTACTCTCTTGTAAACACATCATCCTCAACACCAGACACAACAGCACCTTCGGTCACACTTACAGCACCGGCATCTGCAGCAACGGTATCAGGAGCATCTGTATCAATTACAGCAAGCGCAACAGATACGGGTGGTATTGCGGGAGTGCGATTTATGGTTGATGGCACATATGTAGGTGGAGAAGACACCGTCGCTCCTTATGCAGTAACATGGGATTCCACCTCGGTATCAAATGGTAGTCACACTCTTCGTGCTATTGCCCGTGATGTATCAGGAAATATTGCCACGTCTTCACCAGTGTCAGTAACAGTGAGTAACACAATAACGAACCTTATTCTTAATCCTTCAATGGAGACGCCAGGTACTGGTGGTGCTCCATTGAATTGGGCATCAAACAAGTGGGGTACGAACACTGCC
This sequence comes from uncultured Candidatus Saccharibacteria bacterium, assembly GCA_964409985.1. Classification (GTDB taxonomy): domain Bacteria; phylum Patescibacteriota; class Minisyncoccia; order Phycocordibacterales; family UBA6899; genus CAYPEZ01. Next base: position 7,308 of record CAYPEZ010000040.1, on the reverse strand, counting down.
GTCTTCACCTACCCTGTTGCAGGACAAAGTGGGGCGAATGCCGCACAAGTAACTCTCAGCGCATACACTTCAGGTGATGCAAAGTGGTATTTTGATGACGTTGCCGTCACGCCAGGACAGACCTATACATTCACCGAATACTACAAAGCCAGCGTACCAACCTCGCTTGTCATTCGATACACATCGACAACTGGAGTGCTGTCATATATTGATTTGGCAACTGTTACAGCATCACCAACAACATGGCAGTTATACACAGGAAATTTTACTCCTCCTGCTGGAACAAAGAGTGTGACAATATTCCACATCTTGAAATCAGTTGGCACCCTAGCGACAGACAATGTCTCACTAAAATAGTCGACCAGTTTGAGAATATCTCATTAACTCAAACCAAACACAGCGGCCCCACAAAAGGCCGCTGTTATGTTCATGCGCTACATATGCCCTAGTTCTTACAACAAGACGGTTGCTTTGTTGTTCGAGACCTCAAGAATACCCTTAGCAATATCCCAGGACCCAACGGACTCACCCCGAACAGTGATCTTTCCTGCTCGAAGTGTTGTGACGAGAGGAGAGTGGTGCGGAAGGATGGTCATATCACCGTCAACACCAGGGACAAGGAGTTCCTTTGCGACCCCGTCAAAAAGTACTTTATCGATTTGTGAAATGATGACACGCATTAATTTTTCATTATTTCGTCAATAGAACCCTTCATATAGAAGTCTTGCTCCTGTTTATCATCGTGTTTACCAGCGAGAATCTCTCCGAGAGAACGCACCGTGTCTTTGAGCGAGACGTATTTCCCTTTGATGCCGGTGAATGCTTCGCCGACGAACATTGGTTGTGAGAGAAACTTTTGAATCTTTCGTGCACGGTACACTAAAACCTTATCATCATCAGAAAGTTCTTCGATACCAAGAATCGCAATAATGTCTTGAAGATCCTTGTATCGCTGGAGAACTTGCTTTGTCTCAGTCGCAATACGATAGTGTTCTTCGCCAACAATTGCTGGATCGAGGGCCTGAGATGAAGATTCAAGGGGGTCAATAGCAGGATAAATACCAAGAGACGCAAGAGGACGTGAGAGCACGACGGTCGCATCAAGGTGGGAGAACGTCGTTGCTGGCGCGGGGTCAGTAAGGTCGTCAGCGGGCACATAGACAGCCTGGACAGACGTAATGGAGCCTTTTGTGGTCGACGTAATGCGCTCTTGGAGTTTACCCATTTCTTCAGCAAGAGTTGGCTGATACCCCACCGCAGAAGGGACGCGACCAAGGAGCGCAGACACTTCGGAACCTGCTTGAGTAAAACGGAAAATATTATCCATGAAAAGAAGAACGTCTTTGTTCATCTCATCACGAAAGTGCTCGGCCATTGTAAGTCCTGTAAGCGCAATGCGTGCGCGCGCACCAGGAACTTCATTCATTTGTCCGAAGACAAGCGCTGTCTTATCAAGAACTCCGGAGTCTTTCATTTCATGATAGAGGTCGTTTCCTTCACGTGTGCGCTCACCAATACCAGCAAATACTGAGTATCCTCCGTGTTCAGCGGCGATATTGCGGATAAGTTCTTGAATGAGCACGGTCTTCCCCACTCCCGCTCCACCAAAAAGACCAACCTTGCCTCCCTTGATAAATGGAGTCATGAGGTCGATGGCCTTGATTCCCGTTTCGAAGATCTCAGTCTTTGTGGCTTGTTCTTTGAAGGCAGGAGCTTCACGATGAATAGAGGCTGTCTTGAGCTCTCCCTTGATTGGCCCTCCGTTATCAATGGTCTCACCAAGGACGTTCATGATGCGCCCGAGGACATTTGTCCCAACAGGTGCCTGAATGGGCTTCCCGGTATCTACCACAGAGTCACCTCGGCGCAGCCCGTCAGTTGTCGCCATTGCGATGGTTCGCACTTGACCTTCCCCGATATGACCCGCAACCTCAAGCACGACACGTCCTCCATCTTGAGTTCTTACTTCAAGTGCTGAGAGGGCCCCAGGGAGTGTTCCCGGAAACGAAACGTCAACGACGGCTCCGATCACTTGAGTGATGACTCCGTTTGCTTGCTCTGTTTTTGTCGTGTGTGTCTTGGTCATAATAGTTATTAGGGTTATTGATTGATTAATAGTATTTCGATGTTACTCTTTCATTGATTCCATTCCTCCGACAATCTCGCTCACTTCTCTGGTAATTGCTGCTTGCCTGACTTTGTTGTAATAGAGTTTTAGTGACCGCGACAACTCTTTTGCATTATCTGACGCATTCTTCATCGCAATCATGCGCGCTGAGTGTTCAGACGCATTAGACTCAAGGACAGCATGGAAGAATTGAATGCGAATAAGAAGCGGGATAATGGCATCGAGCACAGCACTTGGACCTGGTTCAAACGTATATTCTGGCACATGTGAAGACTCTTCTTCTGTGAGATGCGAAAATTTTCCCTTTTCAGGAACAATGCCTTTCACAACCTCATCGACATGGGCAAATGAGATAGGAAAAAGTTCCCGTACAACCACCTCTTGATTAAGTGTCGAGTGAAACTGTGTATAGATAATATATACAGCATCAACTTCTTTGCTCAAAAAAGCATTTTCTGCTTTTTGGGCAAGGGGATCGATGCCTGACATTTGTGCAATGTCTCCCCACTTGTCATATGTGGCAAGGAGCTCAAATCCACGTTTTGAAAAATACTCATGCGCCTTTCGTCCAACAGCAAAGATTGCAACGTCTTTTGTCGTGAGACCTTTGTCCATGAGAAAGGTACTCGTCTTTTTCCAAATATTCGCTACGAGAGACCCGGCAAGACCTTTGTCTGGAGACACAACGATCAATCCAATCTTTCTCTCTGGTGTCACACGAAGTAGTGGGTGCTGCAATGCATCGAGTGACTGAGAAACCCCACGAAGAATCGAAAATGCTGAGCGTGCGTATCCACGAAGTGATATCGCATACTGCTGCGCTTTACGCATCTTTACCGCAGAAACAGCCTCCATGGCCTTCGTCACCTGCCGTGTTTTATCAATACTCTTTATTTTCGCTTTTACAGATTTGAGAGACATGACTTATTGGAAGAGCCCAGGAAAATCTTTTTTGAATGTCGTCACAGCAGACTTGATCCCCTCCTCAGATTCTTTTGAGAGGTCTCGAGAGGTGCGAATGGCTTCTAGGACGTCCTTTTGTTGGCGGTCGAGAAAGCCAATAAATTCTCGCTCGAATTCCTGGACCTTGCCTGGCTTCAGTGTTTCTATCAATCCCTGAAGAGCCACATACATGATGATCACCTGACGCTCAAATGGAATCGGAACATGCTTATCTTGTTTGAGAACCTCCACCATGAGGCGTCCTTTTTCAATCCGCTTCTTCGTATCTGCATCAAGGTCTTGAGAGAACTGAGCAAATGCTTCAAGTTCACGGAACTGTGCAAGTTCAAGACGAAGTTTCCCTGCAACTTTCTTCATGGCCTTTGTCTGAGCAGCTGAACCCACTCGAGAAACAGAGATACCGACGTTTACCCCTGGGCGGACACCTTTGTTAAACAAGTCCGACTCAAGATAAATTTGTCCGTCTGTAATGGAAATAACATTTGTTGGAATATAGGCTGAGACATCACCCTCTTGGGTTTCAATGATCGGTAGTGCAGTAAGCGAACCTCCTTTCATTGCATCAGAGAGTCGAGCGGCCCGCTCAAGAAGACGTGAGTGGAGGTAGAAGATATCTCCAGGATATGCCTCGCGACCTGGCGGACGTCGGAGGAGGAGCGACACCTGTCGGTAAGCGACTGCGTGCTTTGAAAGATCGTCATAGACCACAAGAGCGTCACGTCCTGCATCCATGAAATATTCTCCGATTGCAGCACCTGCGTATGGAGCGAGGAATTGAAGCGCGGCGCTTGAGGAGACAGGAGCTGAGACAACAATAGAGTATTCCATCGCACCTTCTTCTTTGAGCTTTTGTACGAGACGAGCGATCTTGGAATCTTTTTGTCCAATAGCGACATAAATACAAATGGGACGCTTTTCTTTGGGCTCATTCTTTTGATTCAAAATGGTGTCGATGGCAATGACCGTCTTCCCTGTCTGGCGGTCACCAATGATGAGTTCACGTTGCCCGCGGCCAATAGGAATCATTCCATCAATGGCTTTGATCCCTGTATGAAGAGGTGTATCAACTCCCTGGCGTTCAATAACTCCATATGCACGACGTTCGATCGGATTGCGTTGTGTTGCCTTAATCGCTGGACCTCCGTCAATGGCTTCGCCAAGAGGATTGACCACTCGTCCAATGAGTTCATCCGAAACAGGGATGGAAAGAATGTTCCCTGTCGCTCGCACGATGAATCCCTCACGAATGTGCTCTCCTCCAGAGAGAACCACGGCTTTGACTGACCCTGATTCGAGATTGAGGACCATGCCAACAGGAGCAGTTTTGCTCTGCATAAGTTCATCAATACTTTTTCCCTCGGAGATGTCGAACACGAGCATTTCACTCATCATGACGCTTGGGAGACCCTCAATTTCCGCAATTCCGTCAGCGATCTTCACGACTCGCCCTACAGATTCTGTTGCATGTGTTGGAGCAAATCCTTCGAGTTCTTTCTTGAGTTGTTCAGCGATATTTTGCATAAAGGGAGTCTTGATGAGTGATAATGAGTGAATAAAGATTAAGAAACGGAACGAAGTCTGTCATACAGTTCTAGGAGCCCTCGTTTGTCACTTGTATTAAGTTCTTTCTGAGAAGTACGAATCACGTATCCTCCAATGAGTGATGGGTCGATCGTTTCTTTGAATGACCACCCATCTCCTCCTTCTTCTTGTGCTAAGCCTTCGGCTTTTTTACGTGCAGAAGAAAGATCGTGTTCTGAAGCTGTGATGATATGACAGGTTTTTTTTCTCGCCATATCTCTTTCGATACGTTCCAGTGCCTTAATAATTCCAGGAAGGAGAGCGAGTTTCCCATTGCGCTCTAGGTACGCTGCAAACTCTTTTCCCAAGGTCGCACGTGGCGATTCTTGGAAGAGCGTATAGAGTGCTTTTGCGTATCCCTTCGTGGTCATAGATTATTTTGCACGTGCACGAAGAATAGACTCAGCTGCTTTTACTGCGAGGCGAGCGAGCTCATCCTTGGACTCATTGATGATTTCTTCTTTGCGTCGAGCGCCAAGTTTTTCACCATCAGCTATAATTTTGACCGCACGTTCTTCTGCTTCGCGGATTGTGTCAGCACTTTCGCGGCTCGCACGTAGACGAGTCTCACCAACAATGTCGTCTCCCTGCTTTCGTGCCAAAGAAAGAATGCGATCTTTCTCTTCTCCTATAGCTGCTTTCTCCTGCTTAGCTTCTTCAGCATGACGGAGCCCGTCTTCGATTTTTTTGCGACGCTCTTCCATCACTCGAAAAAGTGGTGGGTACACATAACGGCGGAAAAGGAAAATCAGCAGACCGATATTGACGATCTGAATGACGAGTAGTTTCCAGTTAACTCCGAAAGCGTGAAGAATTGCGTCCATACGTTACGTAATCTGAGGACTTAGGCAAAGCGAAGAATGAAGCCTGCCACAATTGCAATAATTGCGAGCGCTTCAGTCACACCAATACCAATGAACATCGCAGCCATGATCTTTGGCTGGGCATCTGGGTTGCGGCCTATAGCCTCCAGCGCCTTACCAATCATCATACCGAGACCAATACCAGGGCCCAAGATTCCAAGACCGATAGCGACGGCCATAGAAATAAGTTTTACTCCTTCAAGTTCCATATCAATAGATAATTAATGAATAACGAATAATCAATGACTATGCTCCGTGATAGCAAGCTTCACAAAGAATAGCGTCAAAAGGGTGAAAATAGCCGCCTGCATGAGCCCCACAAAGAGCTCAAACGCGACAAACGGTATAGGAACGAAATACGGTGCAAAAAACATAATGACAGAAATAAGCACAGCACCCGCGAAAATGTTTCCAAAAAGACGGAACGAGAACGATACGAGACGCATGGTTTCAGAGATAAGCTCAAGAAGACCAAGGAAAAATCCCCCGATAGAGTGGAAGTTAATAAACTTTCCAGCATACTTCCAAAATCCAATCGTTGTCACTCCAACAACTTCAATTAAGACAAAAGAGATGAGGGCAAGAGCGAGCGTCATGTTCAAATCGGTGTGGACCGACCTGAAAAGCGGAGCAGCGTGTTCCCCTTCGTGCGAGAGCGTGAGAGCCCCTACCCCGGGAACAAATTCAGAGATATTTGCGAGAAAGACAAACAGAAAGATCGTCATGAGAATTGGAAAGAGCTTTTTTGCAAGGACTTTTGACTCTAGAGTCTCTTCAACATATTCATAGACCCCGCCAAAGAGCATTTCGAGCATGATTTGGAATCTTCCAGGAACAAGAGCCGTGCGACGCTTCATTGAAACAGCAAATACGGCTAAAATCGCCACGACAACCCAACTTGTCAGCAGAGTATTCGTCAGAGGAACCCCGAAGAAGGTCCCGAGTACCTCAGGCTTAATGGCAACATGAATGCCCTCCATATGGGCCGTACATTAGCATATTTTGACGAAAAAACACTGTTGAAAACTTTAAAATTTATGGTATTGACCAAGTTTGCGAACAAGAGTACTCTGCATTCCTTGCTCTTTGAAAATCACACACAGGACAGCGAATGGAGGGTTGATTGTTACTGAAAGAAAAGAAGCTGTACGCGACAGCACGTGACCGAGCCGTTTATGATGAGCTGGTTGATGCGGGCGTCATTGTCCCCCACCATCCACACAAAGTTGCTGGGAGGCAAATGTGCACCCACTGCGCTGACGGTTTTCGCCCACACTACAAGGAATGGATTAAGGATCTGTGTTTCTCTCAAGGAGGAGCTCGATCATTCTTCCATACATTTTCTGGGAATGGTGATCCTATGCGCTATGCATATTGCTCACCGCTCTCAGGAACACACTCAGACGCTTGGGGGGCACTCAAGGTTGAAGAGCTTGCTGAAACACTTCGGTGGGCACGAGCACTTGAGGTTTCTGTTGATCAAATGCGAGATGTGCACCACTGGCCTTGCAAGGCAGCGCTGGATCGGAATATTTCACTCCTAGAATCTATTGATCTTGTTGTACGAGGCAAACATCGCATCAAACAACAAATCCCAGATCTTCGAGTGGCACTTGAACTTTTCATTGATTGGGACGAAAGCCACCACACAGTGAATTTAATCAAGAAAGAGGCGTATATTTCTTATCTTCGGAACACGCCTTCAAGGATATCAATGCACCTCTCGTGGCTCAGTTATCAAGAATCCACAAAAAACCTACCTGTATTACATAC
>CAYPEZ010000039.1:0-8305 GCA_964409985.1 uncultured Candidatus Saccharibacteria bacterium | reverse complement strand
TTGCACAACGTGTTGATGGGACTCGTTTTGGGACGTTCTCACTGTCACTGAACCTGTTTGACAACATGTTCGTTTTGGCTCAGAAGAAAGACTAGGAAAGGGTTTTCTTTGCGGTTGCTCGCACATTTCTCCTCATGCTATGCTTTGGGGCATGTCTGAACTCAAATCGACCCTATGGTGGATCACGGTCATCGCCATATTTATTGTTCCATTTATTGTTTTTGTTGTGCCAGGTTCCATGTTCTTTCCATTCATCACAGGAAAGAACTTCATGTTCCGTATTGTTGTTGAGGTGATGGTGACGTGTTGGGCAATCCTTGCCTATATGGATCATGCATATCGTCCGCGTTTCACCTATATTCTAGGTGCTGCAGGGGCATTTCTCGGTATCCTCACGCTCGCCGATCTTCTGGGCGAAAATCCCTATAGAAGTTTTTGGTCAAATTACGAGCGAATGGAAGGGCTGATCACTCACGCTCACCTCTTTCTCTATTTTCTTGTCGCAGGATCTCTTTCGATGAGTGAGAAGATGTGGGGTTGGGTACTCAAGACTTCTCTCGGAGCCAGTATTCTTGTCTGTCTCCATGCTTTCCAGCAGCTAGCAGGAATGGCAGACATTCATCAAAGTGCGACTCGCCTCGATGCGAGTCTTGGAAATGCGACGTACCTCGCTATTTACGGACTCTTCCACGCATTCTTTGGCGCTTACTTATTCTTCCGCGAAAAGAGCAATCCGTTCAAATGGGGATACCTAGTTATTTCTGTTTTGAACCTTGTTGTTGTGTATTACACTCAGACACGAGGATCTATTGTCGGACTTTTACTTGGTGCCGCAACCACCTTTTTCCTGATCGCTTTGTTCGATAAGGACGAAAAGGGAGCAGCGAAGTATCGCAAACACGCTCTCGTGGCACTCGTTGGCATCGTTGCTCTCGTTGGAGTTTTCTACGCTGTGCGAGATAGTGAATTTGTAAAGAATTCAAACACCCTCAATCGTCTTGCGCACATCTCCTTGAACGATGGAACGGTGCAATCACGTTTTTTGATTTGGAATATGTCGTGGCAGGGATTCAAGGAGCGTCCAATTCTTGGATGGGGTCAAGATAACTTCATTTATGTCTTTGCAAAGCATTTTGATCCACGCATGTGGGCTCAGGAGCCATGGTTTGACCGATCACACAACGTATTCTTTGACTGGTTGATCGCAGCAGGGGCCCTGGGATTACTCGCATACCTCTCTCTTTTTGGGTCACTCCTCTGGCTCATTTGGTTTGGAAAGCATGATCTCTCTGTTATCGAGCGCAGTATTCTCATGGGCATGCTGGTTACGTATTTTATCCACAATGTCTTTGTGTTCGATAACCTCATTAGCTACATCCTCTTCTTTACGGTATTGGCATATATCCACACGATGGTGACACGAGAACAGAGTGATAGAAAATCCGAAAAAGAAAAATGGACCCCAACGCCCGAAGGAGTTGCTGCTGTTTCTATTATTGCAGCGGTGCTCTTTGTCTTTGTTCTCTACACTGCCAACATTGCAAATATTCAAGCCAATCGTGGATTAATCAATGGGCTGCGAAACCCCATTACACGATCTCTAGATGGAACAATAGAGATTGCACTCAAAAAAGTCATTGATCGTGGTGGCTTCGGAAACGGAGAAGCAAGAGAACAGCTCGGACAGATTGCACTTCAGGCCCAAGACCCTAAAATTGACCAGTCTGTGAGAGATAAGATTGTGAGCATCGCACTTGCTGAACTCGAAGATGAGGCAAAAAATGATCCAAACAATCTCCGCACGCAGTTTTTCCTCGGGACGTTTTACGAGCGATACCAGCAGTATGATAAAGCGTTGACGACACTCAATCATGCAATTGCACTCTCGCCCAAACGCCAACTCACTCTTATTCAAATGGGCATCCTTCACCTAAATCGTGGAGATAATGCGTCGGCTCGGGAGGTTTTCAAGACAGCGTATGAGCTTGATACTCGATATTCTGAAGCAGCATCGTTCTTAATTATTTCACTCCTCGCAACAGTGGATAATGTATAGGCAGACGAAATTCTCGCGTCAATTAAGGGGTCAGAACGGTGGGACAATCGCCTTGTTCTTGGATATGCGAGAGCAAAGCGGTTTGATGTTGTTGTCCGTCTGTTGACTGAAAAATCAGAAAGTGAACTTGCAGATGGTCAGACATATGTTGCTCTAGCTGGGGCGTATAACGAAATGAAAGATAAGACGAAAGCGATCGAGACACTGAAGAAAGGTATCGAGAAATTCCCAGACATCAAAAATACCGCAGAAGGTATGATCCAAGATATTCAAAAGGGCGTGCCAATGGGGAGTTAATCTCTTTATGAAGATCGAGAATGGAGTGCTGCTTTCCCCGTTTTCGTCGTTTCATATTGGTGGACCAGCGAATGCGCTACTCACTCTTGATTCCATTGATGATGTTAAAGAGGCGGTTCGATATTGTGAAGATACTCAAGAGACCCCCTTTATTCTCGGTGGTGGGTCAAACACCCTTTTTGGAGATGAGGGGGTTGATGGTGCGGTGCTCAACATGCATATTCCAGGTATCGATTTCAAGTCTGATCAAGGGAGTGTGCTTGTTGTTGCAGGTGCCGGTGTTTCTTGGGATGCTCTCGTTGAAGAAAGTGTCTCACGTGGACTCTCTGGTCTAGAAAATCTCTCGGGCATTCCTGGTACTGTGGGGGCATCACCAATCCAGAATATTGGTGCGTATGGTCGGGAAGTTGGCTCACTCATCGAGTGGGTTGAAGTCTATGATCGAGTCACAAAAAAAGTGCGACGCCTTGATCCCACAGAGTGTCATTTTGGATACCGAGACAGTATTTGGAAGCGACCAATGGGTAAGTCATTCATCGTGACACGCGTTGCGTTTCGTCTCAGTACGAGAGGGGAAGCCTCAATCGGGTATATTGATCTTAAAAATTATTTCGGGTCTCATCGTACGTCACCGACACCGAGAGAGGTACGCCAAGCTGTTTTGGAAATTCGTTCAAAAAAATTTCCTTCACTTGAACAGTTTGGAACAGCGGGTTCATTTTTTAAAAATCCAATTCTCGCAAAGGAACGTGGTATCGCACTTCAAAAACGGTTTCCACTTCTCCCTGTGTACGATGCTCCATCAGGTGGAGTGAAAGTTTCTGCAGCGTGGATTATTGATCATGTCGCTCTCATGCGAGGAGTCAAAGTAGAAAAAGTGGGAACCTATGCGCAACAAGCTTTAGTTATTGTTACAGAGCGAGGAGCAAAAGCACATGATATCCTTACATTTGCCCACATGATTGCTGATCGTGTGTTCAAAGAAATAGATGTTGTGTTAGATCCAGAAGTCCAATTTGTCGGATGTTCTTGGAAAAAATAATTTTTCAAATCGAAGATCAAAAAAAATTCTCAAGAAAGTTATCCACAGTTTTTTTTGTTTGAGCATTGAGCGAGCGCACATACTTGAGATAATTGTTGCAGTGGAGTCAAATCCCACTCGTTTGCAAAGGTCGACCCTTTTAAAAGTTCTTTGATCAAAGAAAAAACATGGCAGCAAAGAAGCGTAAGGCAGCAAAGAAGACCGGCAAGAAAAAGGCAGCAAAGAAAAAGCGCGCCTAAGGTTTTCAAAAAAAGAGTGCTCTCTTTCTAAACACCACCTCTCGTGGTGTTTAGTTTTTTCTTCACTCTGCTTCTGTTGCCTTTTGTGCGGCCACTCTATATAGTGGTTCTTTATGGGATTGTGGACCTCGCTTTTTGGAGCACAGCACGAAAAAGATATTCAGGCAATGAAGCCGGTCGTCGAAAAGATCGCGTCTTTTGAGCCTGCGTTTGAAAAATTTACTCAAGAAGAATTTCAAAAGAAGACTCAAGAGTTCCGTGCTCGTCTTGGGAAGGGGGAGTCTCTCGACGACCTTCTTCCTGAGGCGTTTGCGCTCGTGCGTGAAGCAGGGAAGCGGACACTCGGGCAACGTCACTATGATGTTCAGATGATGGGAGGCATTGTTCTTCATCGAAGAGGAATCGCTGAAATGCGTACCGGAGAAGGAAAAACACTCGTTGCAACACTTCCTGCATACCTGAATGCCCTTACAGGAAAAGGCGTTCACATTGTGACTGTGAACGATTATCTTTCTCGACGCGATGCGACATGGATGGGACAGATCTATGCTTATCTCGGACTTTCAACAGCGGTGATTAATCACGATACATCATTTCTCTATGATGCACATGCCACATCGAAACCAGATCTTTCAGTTGAAACTGAATCATTTAAGGTTGAGTATGAGTTTTTAAGGCCATGTACGCGGCAAGAAGCATATCGTGCTGATATTACCTACGGGACAAATAGTGAATTTGGCTTTGATTATCTGAGAGATAATATTACGTATGACGTCAAAGATCTTCGTCAGTGGTCACATGCGTATGCAATTGTTGATGAAATTGACTCTATCTTGATTGATGAGGCGCGGACTCCATTGATTATTTCTGCTCCATCTACTGACAGCGAAAAATTATACGAAACATTTGCTTCAATTGCTCGAAAGCTTGAGGCTCCTGAGCATTTTACGATTGACGAGAAACATAAAGCCATTCAGCTTACGGACGCAGGGATTTCGCGTGCCGAGGAACTTCTTGGGATTGAAAATATTTATACCGAAAAGGGGATCAAGTATGTCCATCATTTAGAAACCGCTGTTCGTGCAAAAGCGCTCTTCGTGAAAGATCGGGAGTATGTTGTTCGAAACGGGGAAGTTGTCATCGTTGATGAATTCACAGGAAGACTCCAGCCAGGACGGCGGTGGTCCGATGGGCTTCATCAAGCAATTGAAGCAAAAGAAGGAGTAAATATTCAAAAAGAGTCACGCACGATGGCGTCAATTACATACCAAAATTATTTTCGTATGTATGAGAAGCTTGCTGGGATGACAGGGACGGCACTGACAAGTGCTGAGGAGTTCTTGCGCATTTACCAGCTTGATGTCGTTCCCGTCCCTCCAAATCGTCCGTCACTTCGAAAAGATATTGACGATCTTATTTTCCAAACAGAACAAGGAAAGTTCACTGCGCTTGCTCGCCAAGTGAAAGAGATGCACCAAAAAGGACAACCAGTGCTCATTGGCACTGTATCAATTGAGAAGAATGAATTATTGTCAGCATTTTTGACAAAAGAAGGCGTACCACACGAGGTTCTCAATGCAAAGAACCATGAGCGCGAAGGAGAAATTATTGCGCAGGCAGGTCGAAAAGGGTCGGTGGTGATTGCTACAAATATGGCTGGTCGTGGAGTCGATATTAAACTCGGAGGTAATCCGTCTACCGATGAAGTCTATCAAGAAGTAAAAAATCTCGGAGGACTTGCTGTCCTTGGAACAGAGCGCCACGAAGCTCGACGTATTGATAATCAGCTCAGAGGTCGTTCTGGACGTCAGGGAGATCCTGGAATGACACAATTTTTTGTTTCGCTTGACGATAATCTCATGCGAGTGTTTGCGTCTGATACCATTAAAAACATGATGGGTCGTTTCGGTATTCCTGAAGACCAACCTATTGAAAACAAAATGATCTCACGAGCATTAGAGAGTGCTCAAGAGAAGATCGAAGGATTCCACTTTGACGCGCGCAAGCATGTTCTTCAGTTTGACGACGTGATTAATCATCAAAGGCGAACAATCTACGAGCGTCGCGGAAAAGTGCTACATGGTGATCATGATACGATTGTGAGTCTTGTTGCTGAGTACAGCGAAGGGAATGAAGAACTCCGGTCGGTGATTGAGGCCAAGATTGGCGCAATGGGGGAGAAAGAGTTTTATGCTGTAATGCGTCGTCTCATCCTTCAAACGATGGACATGTACTGGATTGAGCACTTGGAGTTGATGGACTACGCACGAAGCTCTGTAAATCTCCGTGGCTGGGGACAACGAGACCCGCTTGTCGAGTATAAAAATGAAGCGCTGAGACTGTATAAAGAGCTAGAGCAATCTATTGAAGGGAAGATCGCAGAGCTTATACCGATGATTGATACGGGGGCATTTAAAAAAGCAGAAGAAGATCAACGCCACGTCGAACAGCAAATGACATTTGCTGGGGGAGGATCTGAAACATCAGGAGATGGGGCACCACACACCTCTTCACAAAAAGACGATAAGGTTGGACGGAATGATCCATGTCCGTGTGGAAGTGGAAAAAAATACAAGAAATGCCACGGTATCGAAGTATAAGTAGTCAGCCACTACTCATAAGGATTTGGTACGTGTTTGTTTACCACATACTTCGAATCTTTTGGTTTGTATTCCGTCCCCATACGTTTGGGTCAAAAGTGGTCATTGAGCGTGACGGCAAAGTGTTATTGGTAAAACATTCATATGGCCCAGCAGCATGGAGTTTCCCTGGCGGAGGGAAAAAACAAAAAGAAACGTTCGAAGAAGCAGCGATACGCGAGGCAAAAGAAGAAGTCGGAGTGCGGGTTACTCATATAACCTTCATCGGGAACTTTGTTTCCCATAACGAATATAAATATGATCATGTTCATGTGTTTCTTGCGAAGGCTGACGGCGAGGTAGTGATTGATGGAAGGGAAATCATTGAGTATGCATGGGCGACACATGATTTCCAAACACACTGGACTCCACTGGGTGAAAAAATCTGGCACATGTATCAGTCTCACTACACCTCACGCTGAAGGCACCTTTACGAGACTTTGGTTCCCGTGTTCAAAATTGTCAAAAGAGCTATATTTTTCATTGATCTATCTTTTGAGGTGGATAAGTGAATTGGTTCCCGGAGGATAGGCGTATACTGGGCCTATGCTTCCTCCTTCGATGCATCAAGAATACCGATGTAAGAACTGCGATAAGCTCTTATTCAAAGGACTTCTTGTTGATAGTGAAATTGAAGTGAAGTGTAAACGGTGTGACAAGATCGTAACCATCGTGGGGGTTTCGAAAGACAAATTTGTCTGTTTGAAGTACCCTTGCATGAATCGCGTTGTTGCTCACTCTTAAATATTCGCGGTTTACGCGGCCCATATATCTCCTCGAAGCTCTTGAAGCTCACTTTGCGGTGGGTGTTTTTATTATCATGTGCGTCTTTATTTTGTTGTACCTATGACCCGAGGAACATTGAATGTAAAAAAACGTGATGGCCGGTCCATGCGTTTTGAAGAAGAAAAAATACTCCGTGCGATTGAAAAAGCTGCTCATGCAACGGGCGAATTCGGTGTAACAGAAATACGTTCTGTGACGAAACATGTTGCTAATGTGATCTGCAGCCTATCAGAAGGGAAAGACATCATTCCTATTGAGGAGATTCAAGATATTGTCGAACGTACTCTTATGGCAGAGGGGTATTTTAAAACCGCAAAGGCGTATATTTTGTATCGTGAAAAACGTCGCTCAGCGAGAGAAAGTAGTTCTGTTGTGGTCGATGTTCAGAAAACAATTCGTGAATATCTTGACCGTTCAGACTGGCGTGTGAATGCAAATGCAAATCAGGGGTATTCACTTGGCGGTCTTATTCTCAATGCATCAGGGAAACTCATTGCGAATTACTGGCTCAATGCTGTGTATAGCGAACGGGTTCGTGAAGCGCACAGGAGTGGCGACATGCATATTCACGATCTCGACATGTTTTCGGGGTACTGTGCTGGTTGGAGTCTCAGACAACTCCTTGAAGAAGGGTTCAATGGTGTTCCTGGAAAAACAGAATCAGCTCCACCAAAACATCTCGAGACGGCTGTTTCCCAAATGGTCAATTTCCTCGGAACACTCCAAAATGAATGGGCGGGGGCACAAGCATTTTCATCATTTGATACATACCTAGCTCCATTTATCAAGAAAGACCATCTCTCATATCGAGAAGTAAAACAGTGCGTCCAGCAATTTGTCTTTAATCTTAATGTCCCTTCTCGATGGGGGACTCAAACTCCCTTTACGAATATTACTCTTGATTGGGTGTGTCCACCCGATATGAAAGAGAAATACCCAGTGATAGGTGGTGAAGATATGCCATTTACTTATGGTGAATGCCAAAAAGAAATGGACATGATCAACCGCGCATATATTGAAGTCATGACAGCGGGGGATGCCAAGGGCCGTATTTTTACATTCCCGATTCCCACATATAACATTACAAAAGAATTTGACTGGGATTCACAGAATGCTCAAGCCCTATTTGAGATGACTGCAAAATTTGGCACACCGTATTTTCAGAACTTCATCAACTCTCCTCTAAACCCATCTGACGTGCGGAGTATGTGTTGTCGCCTTCAGCTTGATTTGCGCGAGCTTCGAG
>CAYPEZ010000038.1:0-8531 GCA_964409985.1 uncultured Candidatus Saccharibacteria bacterium | reverse complement strand
CCGACTCTTGAATCATTACGACAATAGTAAATCTCCCCTTAAGTTTTAATGTTGTTGCAACAAATGCATCCTCCGGATCGTTCTTTGCTGCAAGAAAGTATTCCATGAGGTGCGCAACGACTTCAGTGTCTGTTTGTGATACGTAGCGCTCTTCATGAGAAATGTGGGTTTGTTGTCTTAAAAATTCCCGAATCTCTTCATGGTTCTCAATAATCCCATTGTGAACAACAGCAATAGTGCCACTGCGATTGGTTTGGGGGTGAGCATTCTTTTCAGTCACTCCTCCGTGTGTCGCCCAGCGAGTATGACCTATTGCCATCTTTCCAGGGAGAAGTCGGATTTCTCTTTCTGGCACGGCGGATATTTTCCCAACAGCTTTCGCAATATGAAGTGTCTTGTCCCGAGTCGCAATCCCCCACGAATCATAGCCGCGATACTCCAAAAAACGAAGTGCGTGCAGAGCCTTCAGTCCAGCGCTTTCATCTTTGCCAACAAATCCCACTATTCCGCACATAGATACCAATGAGAACTCCCGTCAGGGCCATTGGGTCACTTCTTTCCTTTCACGAGAGTGTTAAACTGTTCACCACGATCAAATTCGTTCTTAAACTTCTCGAAGCTTGCCGCTCCTGGCGAAAACACAATGATGGCATTGGAAAGATTTTTCGAAAAAGAAAAGGCATACTTCACACATTCTTCCAGTGTCTGACATTCTTGAATATCCGTCGAAAAATTACCCAGTTCTTGCTTCAGCTTTTCTGTGGCAGATCCGCCGAGCAGTACAACATGACCACTTGGGATCGTGTGTATGATTTCATTTGCGAGATGAGAGAACTCAAGTTTTTTATCAGTCCCACCCGTGATTAACACAACATTTCCGAGACGAGAAAATCGACGGATGGCAGCAATGGTTCCATCTGGTGATGTTGCTGTTGTATCGTTAACCACAAGTAATCCTTTTTTTCTTAGGACAATTTCTTGTCGAAACCGAGGAGCGGCAAGTTTGAGGATGTCTTTTTCGTAGATATGTAGACGAGGATCTGCTAGGGAAACGACAAGAAGTGCTTGTAAGAGATTAATCAGATTATGCTCACCGTGTTCAATACGAAATCGCTCGATTGAACATAGCACCTTCTCAGTTTTTTCAAGAAAAAGTGTTGCGTTCCCACCGACAACCCCAATGCCATTCTCCCCTTTTTTTAGTGCACCTGTCGCTACAACATAAATCTTCCCTTTCGGTTTTTTCTTTAAAAAATATGGCGTCCATTCTTGGTCTCGAGAAAGAATGAGTATGTCCGTCTTCTTTTGGTCTTTAAAAATATTTGCTTTTGCGTCTGCATACTCTTGAATATCTCGATACCGATTCAAATGATCAGGATAGAGATTGGTGATGACAGAAATGCGTGGTGCTTTTTTTGAGACAGGAAGCAGTTCGAGTTGCCAAGAAGAAAGCTCTGCCACAACTGGAGTATTTGCTGAGACCTTCCGGTATGCCTCAAGAAGGAAGGGGTTTTGGGGAGTATTCCCTGTTGCATAAATACGTCTTTGTGAGGTTGAAAGGAGCTCAGCGATCCATTCAGTTGTTGTCGTCTTTCCTCTTGTCCCCGTGACAGCTATGATGGGTCTTTTTGTAGTGGCAAAAAAAAGCGCTGTATCGTTCCATAGAGGTTTTCTGAGTTTTCGGGCAAGGGTAAGATATGGACTTTCCTTAGGAACTCCGGGGTTGACCACAACAAGATTCGCCCAATACACATCTTCTTCTTTGTGTTCTCCCAGCGTAAAGGAAAGATGTTTGTGTGTACCGATTGCACGAAGTGATGGAGCAAGTGTGGTCGCATCTTTGCTGTCAGTCACACGGACAATAGCTCCCTTCTTTAAAAGCCAGCGCGTCGTCGCAAGCCCACCTCCAAGAAGTCCGAGGCCAAAGACCAAGACTCGTTTTCCACGAACATTGACCATGGTCCGGGTAATAATTATTGGGCTGGAGCAGCAGGAAGACCACTCAGATAATTTGGTTCGACCCTTTCAACTCCGGATAACGTTTGGAACTTAATAATTGCTCGACTAACACCTTCGCTTCCAGGATCAGAAATACCGACAAGAAATATCGGAAACTGCGTAAAGTGCTGCTTGATTGTCCCTCCCGCAGAGACGACCATTTGTTTTGCTTCTTCAACAGGAACAGTCGAACGGAAGACAACAATGACTTCTCCGGTAATATATTCTTTTCCATCTTTATCCTTCACAATTTCAGGAACGACCCCTTGAGTGCTTGTTGGTTGTGTCACCGTCACAATTGATCCACTTGGTGTTTCCCGAACGGTTTCAGTTGTAGAAGGAGTAGGTGAACGCATACTATAATGAAGAATAGCGAGGAGTACGACAACACCCACTGCAGCAAGAGTTAGGGAAACCCAGCGAGAAAGTCTTAGTTTGGGAATTTTTGGAAGAAGAATGGACGGATCTTCTGATGAAGACGTGTTTGGTTGCTGGTGGTCTGGCTCCATATAGTGCAAAGTATAGGGAGAAAATACCAGAGATGCAACTAGGCTTATTGCCAGGGAGTATACAAAGAAATACTTCCTTCTGTGGTGTACGACACGCGGGTACCTTCTTTTTGGGGTACAAGGAGAACAAAGATTTGAGTGTGTGTACTAAGCTCAATCACAAACGTACTTCGACCATCATTCCCTTCTCCATATCCAAAAACCCTCCATCCCGCATGTTTCGCTCGAGAGCGATACCAATTAAAAATATGAACTGAATCTGCAGGAGCTGAAAATGTCCAATATGGGGTATCAACAGAAAATGGTGTTCGTGCAATATCAAGGGATGACCCTGGATATGGTGACACGAGATCAAAAAATTTTATCTCTTTTTGAAGTATGTTGTTATAGGCATATGTCGTGAGTCCCAACACACAAAAGAGCAGTAAAATATACAGGAGTATGCGTTTTCGTGTGCTGTGCCCTTGCGGTGTTCTCACGTACACGACTGCTTGCCAGAAAATCAGAACAAAAAGTACAGCAATGAGTATGTGGAGGTACATCATAACAATGGTTTACAGAGCGCTTTGGAACACTTCTCGCACTACCACTGTACGGTCTTGTGCGCGTTCACCTAGAAGCATATCGCCAATACGTTTTCTATTCCAGATCAAACGAATTTTTGTAAAAAACCCTACATCGTCAGAAGAAACAACTCCTTCTTGGGTTCCAGGGATAAATCGTACCCCTTGCCCAACATAGCGCATAAGAAGAGACATATCTTCCTCCGGCGCCGTACTTCCTCCAAACGCAACAGCCAATGAACGTGGCCCAGCATCTGTGGTTTCCACATCAAAGACATACAGGCCGTTCCCAGACTGATGGTCCACCATACCTCCTCTAATTCCCTCTTGAACCCCTACCACACGGAGCATGTTTACAAGGACGGTTGGCGCTTCGCCTGGCTGATCGGGTATTGATATCAACGGAGATGCTGTGACTTCAAGTACGTAACGTTTGGATTGATCAAGCGCTCTCAAGAGATGGACCATATCAGTCACCGTTGTCATGTTTGTGGTTGATGGACCTCCAAGATCATCAACGGTCGTTCCAGTCATACCAACTGCGGTTGCTTTTCCTCTCATGGCATTCAAAAAGAGGCGTTTTCCATGAATACCGGCGAGTAACTCCTCAATGGTGGTATCTTTTGTAAAGAGAAGCGGAGCAATAAGATCTCTTGCTGGGAGAGCTGTACGAGCATCCATCCATGATGATGAAAACACTGATCCTCGCGGGAGATCTCTGGGTGTATATTGATTCATATGTTCAAGTGAAGCAAGTGCTGAGAGAAACTTTCCCGTGAGTGGATCTCGAAACTGCATCTGAGGATTTTTCTTCCAGAGTATTTGCCCACGATCCAAATCCATAACAACAAATGATGTTGCTGAAAGCGTCGGTGGGGGTTCGTTGGTTGATACATAATACCCTCCTGACAATGCAACATCATTTTTTGCCCTTACGATCACAGAAGTACCACGTTCAGCAAACGCATATACTTGTTCAGCATCTGGGGTCGACAAACGAATACACCCACCTGAGTACCCCCGCGGAACATCGTTGCCATCTGCGTCATACGGCCATCCGTGAATAAAAAAATTTCCATAAAATTGCATGCTCCATGGCATAAACACATGACCAAGTGAAGAAAAATGTGTTTTTTCTTTTGAAAGGACTTGATACACCCCTCCTGGAGTTTCCCACGGGGTGCCTTTTCTTCCCTTTGAAAGAATGGGGTACGTTGCAGTTGCCACTCCTTGATCATAGAGTGTGAGTGTCATTCCGCTGAGATCTGCGACCAAAGCGCGTCCCTCTTGTGGCGGTGAAAAATGATTTGCATCAAGGTAAGAATCTGGCAGACGCACAAAGACATCATTTGTTTCATCAAGTATTTCGGTCACCGCAAAAGCCATCCCTGGAATGATTACGAGAGCGAACAATATCCACAAAATACCTCGACGATACATACCCCCATCATACCCTGAGGACAGAGCAAAAACGCTGTGGATTGAAACGTTATCTATTTCTACGACGCAGATACAGCCAAAAAACAAACGATGCCATTCCAAGGACGAAGAGAATCCCTGAGAGAATAATGCGAGAGACATCCTTCTTTTCTGAACTTACGAGGGGTTCCACGACATTAGCCCGAGGGGGAAGAGCTCCAGGAGTAACCGTCGGCTGAGGTTTGGGTGGGGGCTGAATGCTCGGTTTTGAAGCGGGGAGGAGTGTGGTGCAGTCTGACGGGCAGTTCATTGTATTCTCCCCTGCATCGCTGAAACACATCCCATCCTCGACACACAAACGTGAGTTTGAAATATCGATAGAAAAAAGTTTTTTTGATCCCTTATAGATATCAATGCGGTCAGCTGCCGGGAAATACGGAGCAGGAACAGAATATGTCGTTTTTTCCCCTGTGATCTGGAACTCAGGGCGAGGGATAGCGAATCGCTGGTTTATTTTTTCTTTTGGCCCGACAGAAATTCCCAGAAAAGGGCTTTCAAATCCTCCTTTTGGTGAAACATATGTCTTGCTAACGAGCACATAAGAGCTTGTCGCCTTTCCACCTAACACAATCTCGTCTTTGGCACCGTCATACACTAATGGTATTTCGTACGATGTATATACAAGGGGATCGTTGAGCAACACCTCGTCTGCTGATGCCAACGAAGACCAAAAGAATGGAGCAACAAGAAAAAGAGAGGCAATTACATATTTCATATTATTGAAGACAAGTGAGAATTTCGGGAACATATCGACGAGTTTCCTCATAGTTTCCACTTGTACGATCTTTGTTGCATATCGTGTGTTGTGGGTTGTCATACGGACACTCCCACCTACGGACTGAACCCCCATCACAACTTTGCATTGATGCGCAGTCCTGACTCATCTGACAAGCACCGAAGCCACCATTGTATCCAGCCAAAACTTGTCGAATGCCGCCACCACATATTCCACTTTGAAGTGAACGAAGATAGGCAGCCGCTAGACAGACACTAGCTTCAGCATTTGCTGGATTTCTTAGCCACGCACAGTCGATCTGACTGGTTACACCACATGCACCACGATACACCTGTGCTGTTGAAGGCACTAACTGCATTAAACCGCAAGCTCCTGATATTGGATTTGTCTGTCCTATATTGCATGACGACTCCTGTGCCATCACTTCACGCAGAACACTCGCATTGATGCCCCCGCCAGCATAGCGATCAGCATATGCTGCATATGGAGCACATGCAGCATTCGCAGAAAAACATAGAGTTTGGCCTGGTGAATTTCCAGAACAAAGATTTGCTGAGCCACAATCAACAGGTGCTCCCGGCTGTCCATCCCCAGAAGAATTTCCTGTATTTCCAATGATCGTGGGAGGAGCAAATTCTGTAGAAAGAATTTTGGGATTTATTTGGTCGAGAATAATCCACGAAGAAAAAATAAGAAGGAGGCCTGACACAACACCGAGAACACATTCGTTTGCATCATGGCGAGCTGAAGGGATTGGACTCACAATTGCCTTAAACCCGCACAGAACCAAGCGCACCACGGCAATGATCCCCGCAAGTCCGATCAAAAGCTTAAAGATCGCTACGAGATATCCGCCAGTTGTTGGTCCCTCGCTGCCAACAAACGGAAGGTTCACGAGAGGGGTATAGTCTATGGCATACGCTGCACTTGGAATAAGAACAGTGAGAAAAAGAAAAACCCTAAACATTCCTTTTATTATAAAAAACAATCACCACGTTGTCTTGTGGTGATTCTACTGAAACTATTTCTTGAGAAGATCGCGAATCTCCGTGAGAAGCTTCACGTCTGCTGGTGGTTCTGATGGCTTTGCTTCTTCTTTTTTCTTCATGGTATTCATAGCTTTCACAACCATAAAGAGTGCAAAGGCGACAACAACAAAGACAAAAGCTGCTTGAATAAACTTCCCATATGCAATCGTTGCCTCACCCACCTTGATGGAAAGACCGGAGAAATCAAGACCCCCCGTCAGCATGCCAATAATAGGCATAATAATGTCACCAACGAGCGAGGTGACAATTGCCCCAAAGGCACCCCCAATAACGACACCGACTGCTAAATCAACCACATTTCCTTTCATCGCAAACGCTTTGAATTCTTGAAGCATAGACGTACGAAGCTAATAATTAAGTACTCTGAATTATAGCAGGCCCCTGAAGAGATTGCGCACACCGTCATACGAGAGCATGTGGAGTGCTTCTTGTACAGGAACCCAGCGCGCACTCTGAATTTCCCCAGGCTGCGGCTTCACTTCCCCTTCTCCAGATCCAACCCAGTACGTAACGGTCTTTTTTGTGGTCCTCCCATCACGACGAACTTCATATTGATCTCGAAAAATAAGACTTTCGTTGTTGATGTATGGAGAAATTCCAGTTTCCTCTTTTACCTCACGTAACGCAGCAGTGAGGCCGTCCTCCCCTAACTCTGGATGCCCCTTAGGAAAACCCCAGTGATCCGTCTCAACAAGAAGAACTTCTTGTTTTTTGTCGCCACGGAATACAATGACTCCAAATGATTCCTCTCGATCTTTTGGCGCCCAATCAGTATCTACCATAGATTCGTACTGTCTTTTATCTTAGATATGGCAAGTCCCGCCACCACGTTTGAGAAAGTACTGCTGGTGATACCCTTCTGCTTTCCACCATTCACGAGCTTTTTCAATATGGGTCACAATTTTTTTTGAGAATCGATTTTGTGCGGCTTGTTTTGACCATTCTGCAAGTTCCTTCTGCTCTGGTGTTAGATAAAAAATTGCTGAACGATACTGCTCCCCAACATCAGGACCTTGACGATTCATTGTTGTTGGATCGTGTGACTCCCAGAACACTTCAAGGATCTGCTCATATGGAAGTTCTTTGGGGTCGAAAGTAATTTTTACTGCTTCTGCGTGACCCGTGTTCCCATCACAGACCTGCTCATATGTAGGCTCATCAACATCACCCCCTGTGTATCCGACTTCAGTGGCAACAACCCCAGGAAGAGTACGGAACGCTTCCTCTACACCCCAGAAGCATCCAGCCGCAAGAATGGCCGTTTCAAGATGTTTTTGTGACTCAGTCTTCTTCATAGTTTTGGTTTTCGAAAGATAAAAAATAGTATTGTTGCTACGATTGCACCTAGTGTATCTGCCAGCATGTCCTTTTGTGCATCCCATATATCGCCCTGGCTTCCAAGGTAATTCGCTGCTGCTTCAGCAGTAGTTGCACCAGCGGCATACCACCATTCGACAAGTTCATATGTCATTGCGATAGTGGCGATGACAAACACTGGATACGTGAAGAGGAGAAATCGATTCGCCACGAGTCGCTTCACGGAGAGCCACTCTGCGATGGCAAAAGCGTAGAATCCAACTGAGAAATGCGCGATTCGGTCATAGTGGTTGCGTTCGAAGCCGAAGAGATTTGTAAACCAGTCAAACGGAACGCGCTCAAACGTAAAATGACCTCCAATGGTATGAAGAAAAATGAGGACACTTGCGAAGACATATGCGGCGTTCGAAAAACGGATCCCTCGCCACCACAAGATTGTCATAACACCCACAATGATCCAGACTGTTAAATTTTCTGCAAACCACGTAGCTCGGTCATATGGATGGAAAGCAAGAACCGCACAAAGCACCACATATGCGAGGAGTAATATTGCGGGGATTTTTCCAGTTGATGTCATCCCTTAAGTATACAATGTTATTCTTGGTTGTCGTTGGCAGCTACAGGACACTTCCCCTCAATGAATCCATCCTGAAGGTACTCTTGTACCTTGTCTTTTTGTACTGAAATTTCTCTCATTGTGTCTTGCTCAATCCGGCACACAATAATACGTTCTTGATTCCCCTCACTTCGATGTGATGATTTTCCTGTGTCTCCCTGCCGCTTTTTTCTTTTTTCGTTCTGAATGTGGACTTCTTGTATCTCTTGTTCAATGTCTTTTACGTCTCCATCGCCAACATTCCCTATTGAGGCAGTCTGAAGC
>CAYPEZ010000037.1:0-8648 GCA_964409985.1 uncultured Candidatus Saccharibacteria bacterium | reverse complement strand
CTCCACTCCCGTACAAAATATTCTCATCGATTCTTTTTGCAGCATTTTTGATTAATCCAATCGGGGTTGCGTATGCCGAAGAAGTTACCCCACTTCCTCCAGTAGAAGCCGTAGAAGAGTCTCCAGCAGAGGAGGTCCCTGCCATAGAGCCAGGGGTAACCATTGTTGAACCACCTGTTGATCAATCGCATCCCATCGATAGCTCGCCCGAAGACAGTCAGCCTGCAGCACAGGAAGAAGCAACTACCACCACAGAAGTATCCACGACTACTGATGGTGTTATTGGTGGTGGGGTTCCACAAGATGAACATGCATCAACGACCGAAGACAGTGCT
The DNA here is from genome assembly GCA_964409985.1 of uncultured Candidatus Saccharibacteria bacterium. GTDB lineage: Bacteria > Patescibacteriota > Minisyncoccia > Phycocordibacterales > UBA6899 > CAYPEZ01. The sequence goes on along the minus strand of CAYPEZ010000037.1, from coordinate 8,313 downwards.
ACTTCTACAGATACTCAGGCATCTTCAACAGAAGAGATTATCGTTGGCGAGGACCTTGGCTCTTCGACACCCACATCTACTGATGAAATTCTTGATGAGACGAGTACGTCCACAGAAGAAACTGTAGAGCCAGAGGCACCTCCAGAAACAATTCTTGAACGCGAGCAAACTCCAGAAGAACGTGCTGCTGAAAAGATCGCGGCAGAAGCTGCCATGCGTGAACAGATCAAGAAAGAAGTGGCGGCGGAACTTCGTTCGCAGTGTGTGAGCTATGGAGATGATGGGTATTACTGTCTTGATGAGTCGTCAGAAAAGAAAATCTCCGTATCTCGCCCAACCCAGAGAGTGGTCGCTGAGCTAGCCGGTGGAGGAGACAAAGAAATCATTCTCGTGGAAACATATCCTGAGGGAGAGACTCGAAAAGCGCTAACTGAGAACGATATTGATGATGATTTCCCAAATGCTGATGCGGGGATGCACATGATTGTATGGCAGTCGCTTGTGAATGGTCGGTGGCAGATTGTGTACAAAGAAGGGACAGCAACTCCAGAATATTTAACTTCGAATCCAGATGGAAATGGCCACCCTGCTACTGATGGAAAGAGAATCGTTTGGCAAGGATGGAATGAAGATCAATGGGATATTTTTCTCGCAGAGCCAGGTGAGCAAAAAGATCTCAGTAGCACTTCGACACAATCTCTGATTTCAGGGCTCCACCCAGGGTGGAGTGTGCGGCGCTTATCTGATAACCTTGCGCATGATATGTTCCCAAAGATTGCGGGGAACTTTGTCACATGGCAAGAAAGACAAGATGATCGATGGCTCGTCGCAGTCTACGATCTTTCCACTGGCCAGATCCGGCATGTTGAGGGAGGTGAGGGTGGAGGAGAAGCCCCAACTGTTGCGCTGATCTTCAAGGAACGCACAAAAGATGGGCAGATCTTTATTCGTGCAAGTGATTTGATGACTGGTGAGCGTATTCCACTACGTGATGACGAAGTTCCACCTCCTGCGACACTTCCCATCCCCGAACAAAACGCTGCACTCCCACTTCAGGGTGGCACAAGCACAGTCACGTCATTACGTTCAGAAGGAGATGGTGGAGCTTCAGATATATGAGACAAACACTCTTCACCCACACACCTCTCAAACAAAGAACATCGGCCTTCATGGTCACGATGCTTCTTCTTACGATTGTTGCAGGAGATTTGTCTCTTCTTTTTACACCAAAACCAGTGAAGGCGGCCTATACAGGCAAGCAGGTCAAGACCATAGAGTATCTTTTGGGCAATGGGTCAGAGATTAATCCTATAGGAGACAATGTTTTGTCATATGCGGGTTCTTCGTGGAATACCACCAAAGGTTCTGCGGGGGTGCGTTCGGTTATCATCGAAGGATCAGGCATTTCTATCTTGAACGCTCACCTTGATCTCCAGTTTGGGATTACCGCAAACGTCAATATTATTGATACAGCAGTGTTTTTAGATGTAGAAAAGTCGTCATCTCAAGGCTTTGATACACCGGTTGGATCAGAATACACCGTGTCGTCGTGGAATGGGTCAGGACTCACTGGTTATCTGCGTTCAGTTCATGACGTGACTGGGCTCTTTTCATACCAAAATGATGCAGATTGGAGTGCTGGGATTGATGTGGTTGCTGGTGTGCAGGTAGACTTTTCTGCTGCCGCAAACAGGACACTCACGACTGCAAAACTTGTCATAACGTATGAGTCTGATTACTCGTCCTCGGCGCACACAGAAGTAAAAACCGTCCGTTTCCCCCTTGATTCAACTGCGGCAGGGGATACGGGGTCACGTCAGGCAGCATGTGCGGCTCTTGCGACATGCGGATTTACATACTATCCGTACATTCCCGATGCTGCTGCAGACGCCGATATTCTTGATGTGCGTTTTGACATGCAAGCAGTGGTGAACTCCAATGCGTCATCCTCCATACGCATGCAGATCAGTGGCGGAACAGTAAGTGCATCATCATCTTGGGCAGAAGCACTCGCAGATGAAACCACCATTAATGTGAGTTTTAAGCCAAGTGTCGGGACTCCAAACTTTGTACGAAACGCCACAGGAACACTCAATGTGATTAATGGGACTGTGGCGCTCAATGCGCTGGGTGGAGAGCTTGTGGTTACCTATCGGTATTCCACAGGAGCATCGCTTCAGACAGAGACAGTGAAGTATTACATTGATCAACAAACCGCCACCCCTGCAGCTACTCGCATTGATTTTGCGACAACGACGATCACTGTCTCAAACGGAGGGAGACAAGCACGAAATATTTGGATGAAAATACATACCGCTCCTTTTGCTGCTGTGACAATGACGGCCTTTGGAAAAGTGGGAAACGGCACTGAGCGTAATCAGGCGTATGTCTTTGCGTCCACCAACCCAAGGTCTGGAGACACTCCTACGCTTATTTTTGACCTCTCGCAAGACGCAGGGACATTTTCTGCGACCACCACAACTATTGCAGGGGGGAGCCAATTTTCTGCAGCAAACGGTACAGCTGTTGCGACAGAAGTCTATGTGACGTTTACCTGGAGTGGATCGTCGGGGGGTGCACAAACAAAGAGTGTGCAGTTTGCTGGCGGACAGCAAGGTGCATCAAATCTTGCTACGCAGTGGGGCAACTGGCCAGTCAATATTTTTCTTTCTGAAGGCGTGTCAAAGACTCAGCGCTCAGCATATATTGAATCCACATACGTGCACTCTGAGGCAACAACCATTGCGTTGGGGACGTTAACGCTTGGGGTGAATGCGAACACGATTGCCATTCCCGAAGCTGGGGATACTGAGGCATATGCATGGACAGCCTTTTATCCTATTGCGACAACGACGTTTGCCTCAACCACAGGTGCGATTCCTTGGAAGCATCGAGTAATAGAGATCAACGAATCGAATACCGCAGCCGACGAGGGCTATTATGCCAATATTGTTACCGTCACCTATGATGCGAATTTTAGTCAAAGTGGCACGACAGATAACCCAAAACGTCTCCGTACAGTAGAGTATCTTCTCGGTGGAGAAAGTGATAACAACACCCGTGCGACCACGATCCTCTCTTATGGAGGGACAAGTTGGAACACCGTGAAAGCAACTGCGGGAACAAAAAATATCGTTCTCGAAGGATCAAATATCCGGGTGAAACATGCGTATGTTGATGTGGGGTTTATCGTTTCGAACTCTGCAAACATTACGAATGTTGGTGTGTTGATGGACGTAGAGGGATCTTCCTCGTTTGGGACAGATACACGAGTTGGCAATGACTTGAGTATTGCGTCCTACAACACATCCGGTCTTTCTGGATATTTTCGTTCAACACACGATGTGACAGCTCTTTTTGATAGACAGACTGATGCGGAATGGGCAGGTGGGCTTTCAACGGTTGTGGGAGTGCAAGTCACAGGCCCTTCGCGAAGACTCACTACAGTGAAATTAGTGATCACTTACGAAACAGATTTTTCGACAGAGTATCACTATGAAGTGAAAACCGTCCGTTTTCCACTCGACTCCACAGCGGCGGGTGATACCGGTGCTCGACAAGCTGTGTGCGCTGCAGCGACAACATGCGGATTCACATACTATGCAAACATGCCAGAAAATAGTGTCAACAATGACATCATGGATGTGTTTTTTGAGTTTGGGGGAGAGGTTGATAGTGGTGTTGCGTCAACCATGCGACCTCAGATTAGTGGTGGAACTGCGGGAACAACCTTCAACTGGACCGAGAACTTTGCAAATGACACATATGTCAATATTGCGTGGGTGCCAAGTGTTGGCGGGGGAAATTTTAATCGGAATGCGACACAAACCCTCAATATTCTCACGGGGACTGTCCCTGTGAATATTATGGGGGGAGAAGTGGTGGTGACGTATCGTTTCCCCATTGATGCAACGCGCCAGACTGAGACCATTCGGTATTATCTTGGGCAGCGAACTTCCGATCCTGGGACAACCCGTTTTGACTTCGCAACAACCACTACAGGAATGCTCAATAGCGGAATGCAAATGAAGAACATCTGGATGAGATTCCATACATCCCCCACCGCTGCGCTGACCTTTAATACATACGGAAGAGTGGGAACTTCGACCGAGCGTACACAAGCGTATACTATCGCAGGCACAAATCCGCGTGGAGCTGATACTCCGCACATTGTGTTTGATCTCACGCAAGACATCACGAGTTATTTTTCGACATCGACAGATATCGCCAGTGCGATCCAGTTTTCTGGAGCTGGTGGGGCGCCTGTTGGTGTAGAGCTTTTCCTGACATTTACCTGGAATGGACGTGAAGAGGGGCCTCAAACACAGTCTGTGACAGTCCAGGCGTCACAACAAGGAACGATCACTGTTGCTGACTGGGGAAATAGGGCAGCAATGCTCCATTTACCTGAAAGTGTTCACAAGGATTATCGGTCGAGTTACCTACAAACTATTTTAACCCACTCACAAGCAGCAAATATTACAACCGGAACAACAACACTTGGAGTGAATGGTTCCACAACGCAAATCGCTGAAGCTGCTGATGCGACGAGTGAATCATTTACGACAACCTATTTGACCCCCATAGCTTCAAGCACGCTCTCAACATCCACCGATCTGCTCTGGAAACAGAAGGGGCTTATCGTCAACAATGCGCTCAATGTTGCCGATGAAGGGTATTTTGGAAATATTATTGTTCTCACCTATGATGTGTATCATCCGTACAGGCAGGTGAAATATACACAGAATAATTACCACTTCTACGCGGACCATGGCGCACTCAGGGTCTATGATGCATGGGCCACAGGATCATCGACGGGCGTGGGTGAAAACGGAGAAATTACTGCCTCTGACACTCCTCCATTTGGAGACGAAATGGTAAGACTTCGCATGTCGGTTGTTGTGTCATCAACCACAGTAGCTTCGAGCTCCGCACGCTTCAAACTTCAATATGCTGCGACATCTTCATCATGTGGGGCGATCGCCACATCATCATGGAATGACTTAGGAGACAATGGGTCTCTTGTTGCTGCCTGGAGAGGAACCTCAACACCAGTTTCTACCGGCACACCTCTTTCGACAAACCCATTTACTTCAGGAGATCTTGTTCTCTCAACATCAAATCGTGCGGGAACACTCGAATCAGGGTCTACCACTCGTTACAATCTGTGGCCATATATTGAGAATGAAGAAGTTGAATATGATTGGGCAATTTCCCCAAATCCCGGAGTCGTTGCGACAAGTACGAGATATTGTTTCCGCATGGTGGGGGATGACGGAACACCATTTTGGAAATATACAAATTATCCAGCCGTACGTACTGCTGGTTTTGTAGGGAAGGGCATGAATTGGCGCTGGTATGATGACCAAAACAACGAAACTCCAACGACAGCCCTTGCCGCAGAAAATACCGCTCCAGTGAATGTCGCTTACAACAATGCCATTAAACTCCGCCTCTCTATTCGTGATGCGAACAATACTGCTGGAGTGAACCAAAAGTTTAAATTGCAATTCTCTGAATCCTCGACATTTACGTCAGGCGTGTACGATGTGACGGCAACGTCATCATGCACTCTTGGGGTGGGGTGGTGCTATGCAGATGGAGTCGACACCGATGGAGGCCTTATTACGACGAGGGTTCTTACTGATTCCGCCCAAAGTGGCACGCACAACGAAGCAGGAAGCACAACAAGTGCGTTTACTCACACTGCGGGGACAGTGACAGAATATGAGTTCACGATCAAGAATTTTGGCGCCACTCCGAATACTGTCTATTTCTTCCGCGCATATGATGTGGTGAATACTCGGCCAGTCACGATTGACACGGGTGAAACGTATCCCTCGTTGTCTAGTGAGGGTGCGACACTAAGTGTGATTGTTGCTGGTATTGGAAATGCGTCATCGACTGAAGGGATAACGACAACTGGCACAAGCACAGCGACGAGCATTCCGTTTGGAACACTCGCGATCAATGCAACGTCGACCATGGGACAGCGAATTACGGTCACAACAAATGCTCCTCGTGGCTATACTGCATACGTGAGTCAGACACAGGGTCTTCTTAATCAATTTAATGATGCCATTCCAGGCGTTACCGCCACAAACTCACAACCTTTGCCGTGGAATAGTACCTGCCTCACGTCTGCGAAGGGGTGTTTTGGGTATCATGCTGGAGACGACAGCTTAGATAATTCCACACGTTTCCTCGCGAATGACACATGGGCGCAGCTGGCGACTTCTTCACGAGAAATCATGTACAACTCGGGACCAGTCCCTGATGGAGAATTTAGCGATATTATTTACCGCCTATATATTCGATCAACGCAGCAATCCGGTGCATATTCGACAGCAATCATCTATACAGTGATTCCAACGTTTTAATTATGCACAGGAGAAGATCACAACCCTCTTATATACTTAGCTACATGGGAATCTCCAAACTCTCAGTCCTTTTTCTGTGTCTTCTTCTGCTTACTCCACACACTGTTGCTGCTGCGGATCTTTCGGTGTCTCCGGTGGTTATTGATAAAGAGGCAAAACCAAGAGATATTCTCAAGGGAGAGTTTACAATCAAAAATACCACAGGGCACCATATTTCTGTCTTTCCTGATGTACGTGAATATGCTCAAGGAGCAGGACCTTCCTCAATGATCCCTTGGGTGGAGCTATCGCGGGGTGCTATTGATCTTGCTGAAGGGGAATCTCGCCAGGTGCCATATCTTATTCATGTCAATTACGATGCGAAGCCTGGGAACTATCACGCCATCCTCTGGTTTGGAACTGGCTCTTTCCGCAGTGAAGCAGAAGCAAATCCTGGGCGGGCGACAGAAATCCTTGTGAACATAAAGGTGCTTGATGATGCTATTGAGCGTTTGCAGCTTGCGACGTTTGTCCCTAATAAGCAGATATTTCCAAACGAAAAGACTGAATTTTCTTTTGGTGTTCAAAACACAGGCAATCGCCTTATCGCCCCCAGCGGAAATCTAAGAATCTTTGATCGCAGAGGAAGAGAAATTGCTGTTGTTCCTGTCAATATTGACCGCACAATGATTCCACCCGATAGTCGGGAACTTCTTGCAGCCGCATGGAATGCCGATGGAAAATTTGGGAGATACAAGGCCGTTATTGACTTGGAATATGGTGGCCAAGGAAAACAAATTACAGATACGACATTTTTTTGGGTGCTCCCGTGGGCAAAAACGCTCTCACTGTTTACCGGAGTGAGTGTTGCTATTGTTATTCTTGCGATCATGCTCCACGCACGTGGAGAGGCACGACGAAGGGTTTTTGTCCCAGCGGTTGAAGAGACAGACGAAGAAGCTGAATCTCCTAAAAATACTTTTCTGGAGAAGTTTCGCGCAAAGCAGGAATCGCAGCAACGAGAAGCGGCGATATTGCCAACACGATCACGCCAAGAAATGCACAGCCACAGTCCTGTCCATCTTGCGGTCAATGGGGCAGCACAGCCTCCACGGCTGGAGCCGACGCGTCTACAAAAGCACGAGCGTCCCAAAGACGTTGGGAACGTTGTTAGGCTTTCTCGGTAACATGAAGATTCGAATCTTTATTATTATTGTTCTTGTCGCGATCTCTGGGCGTGCTATTGCCCAAGAGAGGCTTGCACTTACGCTCACCCCTCCACTCTTTCGTCTTACTCTTGCACCTGGGGAGTCTTGGCCGAGTTCAGTGAAACTGGTGAATATTAATGATTATGATCTTACCGTCTATGCGTCAACAATGGATTTTACAGACAATGAAGGGAAAGGAACACCAGAATTTTTCCCACCGTCTAAAGATCCGAATAACACGCATTCTTTAGGGTCGTGGATCACAGTCCCCGAGGGGCCAATTGTCATTCCTCGTGGGTCCACAAAGCCTATACCATTTTCAATTCATATCCCCGATGGGGCAGAGCCGGGGGGTCACTATGGCGCTATTCAGGTTGGGACAGTTCCTGTGGCTCAAAAAAAAGAGAGCAGTGTTGCCGTGGGAAGTCAGGTTGCAACACTCTTCTTTATTCGAGTATCGGGTCCTGTGACAGAACAGGCAATGATTCGTGATTTTTATCCCGTATCCACACTTGCAAACAAGTCAGATCAAACATTCATTCTTTCCGTAGAAAACACAGGGAACGTTCACGTGCAGCCACAGGGGGAAATCACTATCAAGAACATGTGGGGAAAGGTTCGTGGGAAGGTGGAAATAAATAAAGAAAGTAATTTTGGGAATGTTCTCCCAAATTCCTCTCGACGGTTTGAATTTCGATGGGATGGTGAAGAAAATGTTTTTGAAATAGGTCGATATACTGCAGAGG
>CAYPEZ010000036.1:0-8959 GCA_964409985.1 uncultured Candidatus Saccharibacteria bacterium | reverse complement strand
GCATAAGAAGGGAGAGCAGCAATAAGAACAAGAACACACAATCGGATAAAGCCTGTGTGGCTGTATAGAGGGTGAAAGGTTCGATAGAAAACACAAGTGCTCCAAAAAACCGAATGTGTTCAGAAAAGATCCCTTCAAACACGTAATACAAGACGACGGCTGAGATTGCCAAAAGAAATATTTGTAGAACAAGCGCTGGATAGACATTTGACCAAGGGGCAGCTGTCACTGCCAAGAAAAATGGATACCCTGGAGCATGCGCAACCTCGGGAGCAAAAGGGCTCGTCGTACCATAAGAAAATACATGATGCTGGTATAGCGAAATCGCTAATGGAATGTATCCATCGGAATTTGTTTCCGCAAAAGGAACGTCGGCGTTACGAAATGCCGAGATACACAAAAAGATAGACCCGAAGAAAAGACTCACCAAAACAATCTTTTGGGCGCGAGGATCCCTAAATGCACTTTTCACAGATGCAAAAAGATTCATATATTCAATGGACCGAAGTCTAATGAAGCTGCCTCTAAAGAGCAAGTGCTAAGAATGGGCTCACTCAATAAAAGGAATAAACAATACAAATATGTGTTGTCAATACTTTTTCCCGTGTTCCAAATGTATAATGCCATTTATCAGAATACTGTATGAAAAAAGGGAAAAAAGCACTCATTACTGGAATTACGGGGCAAGATGGATCATATTTAGCTGAACTCCTTCTTGAAAAAGGCTACGAGGTTCATGCAATCGTCCGTCGAACGAGCAATTTCAAAACAGATCGCATTGACCATCTCTATAAGACCTATAAAGATGCGCGCCTCTTTCTTCATTACGGAGATCTCGCTGATGGAAGTAGCGTCTCGAAACTTATAAAAAAGATCTCTCCAAATGAGATTTACAATCTCGCTGCCCAAAGCCATGTTCGCGTCAGTTTTGATATTCCTGAATATAGCGCAAACATTGATGCACTCGGTGTCTTACGCATTCTCGAAGCTGTTCGAGAACTCAATAATGGGGCAAGATTCTATCAAGCATCGTCATCAGAGATGTTCGGGAAGGTCCATGAGATCCCCCAATCCGAAGAGACCCCATTCCACCCACGCTCCCCATATGCCGTTGCAAAAGTTTTCGGATACTGGATCACAAGAAATTACCGAGAAAGCTATGGTCTCTTTGCCTCGAACGGTATTCTCTTCAACCACGAATCTCCGCGTCGCGGCGAAACGTTCGTCACCCGCAAGGTCACGCGCGGACTCGCACGCATCAAGCACGGCCTCGAAGATCGCCTCCGTCTCGGCAATCTCGATGCTAAACGCGACTGGGGCCACGCACAAGACTACGTCTATGGCATGTGGCTCATGCTCCAGCATGACACTCCGGATGATTTCGTCCTTGCGACAGGAGAGACACACACCGTACGTGAGCTCGTAGAGCGAGCAGCAAAAAAACTTGGCTACGACATCGTGTGGAAAGGTAAGGGCGTGAACGAAAAAGGCGTCGATCGAAAAACCGGTAAAGTACTCATCGAAATTGATCCACGATACTTCCGCCCAGCAGAAGTTGATGTCTTGATTGGAGACTATTCAAAAGCAAAAAAAGAGCTCGGCTGGAAACCGAAAATTACTTTTGAAAAACTCGTCGACTTGATGGTGGAAGCGGATTTCGAAGCTGAAGACCCGAAAAATACCAAAAAAACTAAGGGGCATGGAAAAAAACGCTAAAATTTTCGTCGCAGGTCATCGAGGGCTCGTCGGGAGTTCGATCGTCAGAGCCCTCGAAAAACAAGGGTACACGAATATCATTACCCGAACTCGGGCTGAGCTTGACTTGACGCGCCAGACGGACGTCGAGGCTTTCTTCAAAAAGGAGCAGCCAGAATATGTTTTTGTCTCTGGTGCAAAAGTAGGAGGCATCGTGGCGAACAACACCTACCCTGCAGACTTCTCCTATGAGAACCTGATGATTGAGGCGAACATGATAAACGCAGCCCATCTCTATGGAGCTAAAAAACTCCTCTTTCTCGGAAGTTCTTGTATCTACCCACGTGAAGCACCGCAGCCAATCAAAGAAGAATATCTTTTGACAGGCCCACTTGAGCAGACGAACGAAGCATATGCAATCGCCAAAATTGCAGGAATTTCACTTTGCAAATCCTATCGACAACAGCATGGAAAAAATTTCATCTCTGCAATGCCAACCAACCTTTATGGACCGGGAGATAATTTCCATCCTACGAATTCGCACGTCCTTCCAGCACTCATTCGCCGCTTCCACGAAGCGAAGATCGCCAACTCCCCCACAGTGACTGCTTGGGGAACTGGGAAAGTCTACCGAGAGTTTCTCTATATTGACGACCTTGCTGATGCGCTCGTGCTTCTGATGAATGTGTATGACGGCTCATCTATCGTGAATGTGGGGACTGGAATTGATATGACCATTAAAGAACTGACGGAAATCGTCGCACAGGTGGTTGAATACAAAGGAAAGATCGTCTGGGACTCCACAAAACCTGATGGAACACCTAAGAAGCAGCTTGATATCAGCAAGATCCAAGCCCTAGGGTGGAAGCCAAAAACATCGCTCCAAGAAGGAATCAAAAAGACATATGAGTGGTTCCTTGCTCAAGAATTGAGCACATAGCGTGCTCGCGAAACCAGGAGCCTAGCAATAGGCACCTAATTTTTTTATTGCTTTTTTGATTTCCGAACTGCTGTGCGAATTGTTGCCGCAAGAGATACGGCATCGAGTTTGTGATGCGCAAGAACTTCAATGTTTGTCCCACATGCGGGAATATCCTCAATACCAACAGATACGAGTGGTGGATTCCCCTTCTTCCTCACCAAAGACTGTGCGAGCATTGCGGATTGTCCGAGTTTTCGGTAGTGGTCATCGATCGCAATGATAAGCCCTGTCTTTGATGCGATGCGATGGAGCCACCCATCATCAACCGTATTCAGCCATGGAAGAGCCGTAAGGCCAATGGAGAATCCTTCTTTCTTAAGCATCATTGCTGCGCGATATCCCTCAGAAAGCATTGTGGGTCCGTACGTAACAATCATCGCATCTTTCCCAGAGAGGATAGTGGTTCCCTTCCCTCGAGAAAGCATGTGTCCCTTAGGGAGGGTAAATGGCATCTCCACAGGAATGCTTACAAGACGCAGGTATGTGCTGTCTGAATTTTTCTCTACTGCCCAGCGAAGCGCCATCTTTGTCTCTTCTTCATTTGACGGCTCGATGAGGGTTAGCCCTGGGATAGAACCGACAATGGAAATATCACGGACAGACTGATGGGAATGCCCTGGCCCACCAGGAAGAAGCCCTGCGAGAGATGCAGTATAGATGATTTTCGTCCGCTCGGACGCATTATTGTAGAAGTGTTCGTTTGCTCTAGTCGGAAGGAAGCAGGCGAATGAATGCACAATGGGAAGCATTCCACGAAGCGCCAAGCCTCCCGCTTGTGACACCATATCTTGCTCGGCGATCCCCGCTTCAATATATCGCTCTGGGTACTTTGCTTTGAATGGAATGAGGCCGGTATCTAGAACGAGATCCCCGTCCATCGCCACAATCGATTTATGTTTTTTTGCTAACGCCAAGAGTTCTTCTGTATATGCGGCAATGAGGCGTTGGGGGGCGTGTGCCGGAACACGGGCAGGAATTTCAACAGTGGTCACTGTTGCTGGCTTTGCCCCAGCCTTACCAAGAAGAGCATTGAGCCCCTGGAGGAGTTCTTCCGCAGCCTGAAGATATTGCGGGATTGCGGGAGCTCCGCTGTGGTACCGATAGTATCCGTCGGGATCAATTTTTTCCATAAAACTCACACCTTTCCCTTTGACCGTATCAGCAATGATGATTTTTGGCCGATCGGTGATCTGTCGCATTGCGCGGAGCGTGCTTTTGAGCGCTGACAAATCGTGTCCATCGATACGAGCGACTTCCCATCCGAAAGCGCGGAGTTTCCCTTCAATGTTCCCAAGATCACTCGTTTCCGAAACTAATGTATCCGACTGGATCTTGTTGTGGTCGACGATGACTGTGATTTCACCACACGCATCATTCGCCGCCGGCTGAAGTGATTCCCAGAATTGCCCTTCTTGAAGCTCTCCATCACCAGTAAGAACGTAGACATTCCCCTTCTCACGTTTTAATCGCTTGGCGCGCACCATTCCATGTGCCTTGGAGATTCCCATACCCAGAGATCCTGTATTCGTCGCAATATATGGGATTTCGACATCTGGATGACCCGGCAAGCCTTTATATCTTCTGAGCGTATGAATCAAAGAAAATGGAAGTTTTCCGAGAGCAATGAGTGTGGCATACAATCCTGGCGCATCATGCCCTTTTGAAGAGAAAAAAACATCTTTCCCTGGACGTGGCGCATTTGCGTCCTCGAGCTCATTGAGCCATAGCCAAGAAAAAATATCCATGGCACTAAATGATGAGCCGATGTGGCCAGAACCCGCGCGCATGATCATATATAGAGTATTCAGTCGATTTGCTGCAGCAAGAAGCTGTGTTCGAAGTACAACATCAGTTGTTGCAGCCAAAATGCGTTTGAGCTCTTTTTGATCAAGATAACAAAGCTCCATTGTTGTGTAAGTCGTTTTTCCTCCAAGTTCTCCCATAAGGATGTGCTGTTACGTGTGATTAATGGCTTGAGGTGTCTTTGCTCACCTGTTTGAGCGATGAATAAAATTGAAGTGCGGCAAACCCAGGTTCCCTCCACCCATTCCCAGATAACCCCTCCCCGCCAAAAGGGACATGGGGTTCACTTCCGTGCGTTGGCCCATTGATGCGCACAACCCCGCCATGATACTCCCTTGCGAACTTCTCCGCATCCTCTATCGTGCGGGTATGGATGGCGCTCGAGAGACCGTACCCAGTGCTGTTCGCCATGAGGATTGCCTCGTCCAAAGATACTATGCGGTGGAGTGTGACAACAGGACCAAAAGTTTCTTCCTGTGCGAGTGGATCACTAGAGTCGGCACATTCCAAAATACTCGGAGAAAGAAAAGACCCACCCCCAGGGAGTCGTTTTCCAAGCAACAAAGGTTTCAGTCCTCTCTGGATCGCATGGTCGCGTTTTTTGAGAATATGCGACAGACGATCTTCGGAAATGATCGCCCCGTAGTCACAGTCGTCTGAAAGTCCTACATGAAGTCGAGACGTCTGTTCGATGAACTTTTTAACGAACTCATTGTAGACTTCTCCCATGATGAGGAATCTGCTTGCTGCTGCGCAGCGTTGTCCCGCATCGACAAATGCTGACTGTACCCCTTTTCGGACAGCATCATCGATGTCTGCATCTGCACAAACAACAAAAGGGTTTTTTCCTCCCGCCTCAATAGAAACACGGGTCAAACGCGGCGCTGTTGCAGAGAGGATAGCGGATCCCGCTTTGTTTGATCCAGTGAAGCTGATGAATGTGAATCGCGAATCCTGAACGAGCGTCTCCCCAACCGAGCGATCTCCCTGTATGACTGAGATGACTTTTTCTGGAACTCCCGCATCAAAAAGGATCTTGGCAAAGAGGTTTGGTGTGCATGGTGTTAACTCATGCGCCTTAATGACAAGAGTATTTCCACAGAGGAGTGCGGGGAATGCTTTCCATGCGATGCCTGCCAGCGGGTTATTAAATGGAGTTATCAATAGTCCTGGACCGATGCTTTCTTGACGGAGTTCAATGGTACGTCCTTGAACTTTACTGGGAATGCTCATTGCTGTTATCTTCTTGCTTTCTTCGACAAAGAATGTCCCGCACGCTATTGCAGCATCAACTTCGCCAAGAACCTGTGTATGCGGCCTTCCCGTCTCTTCTGAGATCTCTAAGGCAACCCTCTCACGCTGATCTCCCAATAGCCCCACCACCTTCCGAAGGATGTCGCTGCGGCGCACAACGCCCAATTCGCTCCATGATCGGTAAGACTCTGTAGCATTGACCAGAGCATTCTCAATCACCGAAGACGATGCCCCAACAACCATTGATAGTTGTACACCTGTCCCCGGAGCAATCTTCGAAAACGTCTGCCCTGGTGGTGCGGAATCCACACCAGCAACCAAACTCGTGATGATTTTCGTATCCATACTGTTATCGTGCTGTCCACCCGCCGTCATTTGCCAGGATAGCCCCTGTCACGTATGACGAGGCCTTATGAGATGCAAGAAAAATAATCGCTCCGTTATATTCATCTGCCTGCGCCATCCGCCCGAGGATTGTGCGTTTGTTGTACTCCTTGGTGAACTCCTCCGCCTGGCTATTTGCGACACCACCTAAGACCAGACAATTCGCACGTATTCCCCAGGAAGAACCGTATTCTGCGAGCCATCGCGTAAAGTTGAGCATCCCGCTTTTTGCGACACTGTAAGCTACAGGTTTATAAAATGTCTCTCCGTTTTTTCTTCGAAAATCATATAGAGACTGATCGGGGGTCACCACACCATAGGTTGAAGAGACGTTGATGATGCTTCCGTGTTTCTTCCCTGCCTCTTTGTATCGGCGCACAAATTCTTGCGACATGAAGAATGATCCCTTGAGGTGGGAATCAATGACCGTGTCCCATGATGCCTCAGGATAATCCTCAAACGGGCCATTTTCAGCTGCGCTTGCATTGGGAGGAGAATCTGCCCCCGCATTGTTCACAAGTATCGTTGCTGTGCCAATATGCTTTTCAATCTCATCAAATGCGCGTTTGACCTCTTCTTTTTTAGTGATATCTGTGACAATAGTCTTGCCTGATTTTCCCATACGCATGTCGACACTTGCGACCTTCGCGCCAGCGCCACTGAGGGCATCAATGTATTGTTGGCCAAGCTGGCCTTCTCCTCCAGTAACAATCGCGATTTCTCCGTCAAGACGGAACGGGTCTTTTGTGATCATATATTCTCGATTCTAAACTAAAAAATATGGCTGGCAAAACTGCTTGTGCAAAAAAAATGACTCTCCGTAATAACAGCTGTGATTTTCCTCTTGTTGAAACCATGCTGCAGGGAAAGAAGTTTCATCAATTCCCCGCGCATCAAGGATCATTTCTGCAAATTCTCGTACAGCACCCTTCCCTCCGTCTTTAGACGGGAAGCAGACTTGACAATATATAATATTGCTATATAATAAGTTGTAGCACAGAAACGGAGTGTTCTCAGTGAATCATCGCATTTTTGTATTCTCAGGACCCACACTGGGTGGGAAATCATGGCTTCTGGAGCGTGCTCGAGAGGCTTGCCTTCTCGATGAAGCATCCATTATCCGCATGGATGACATCCGAAAAAAGTACTGGAAGGACAAGGTACTGACCAGTGCCGAGGGTGTCTACCGTAACGAGCTTACACGCAATGAGTTAAAAAAACAGCTCGTTATCGATCGAGCTCCAACGGTAGCGCTAGAAATGCCGCTACTGACTCGTCGCAATCATCAGGAACCCCTGGTGGATACGGTAAAGAGCGCAGAATCATATCTCGCTCAGATTGCTAATGAGAAGGGAGATGCGCATCCATCAATGACATTGCGTATCATTCTTCTCTACAGCAGCTTGGATGAGGCAAGGAGACGGATGATGGAGAGGCTTCGAAGAGACGGAACAAACACGGACGTGTTCGACTTCAACTGGGCTGTCCGCATTTGGGCACAGTACGAACTACCGAATGCATACCACCCCCTCTACCTCAACACGTCGGTTGGTGAGTCTGCGCTCCAAGAAGCATGGGATTTTCTTTCGGGAGTCGAACCCGATCCCGACCTCATGCGCATGAGGGCAAATGAGTTCCAAGGCATCATCAACGATGCCAAGAATAGAACGTAGACGCTCACAATCGTTCTTTGCCACACCTCGATCTACAGGTGTGGCATTTTTTTTACAGCCATCTTGCTCTTGTCTGCCCCCGACCCAAAATTGATCGGGAGTCTACTACTAGACTCCCGATTTTTTTAATGTTTTTGGATGTGATGGGTTACACCTTCTCTCCTTTCTGGTATTTTCTCCTCGGAAAACCGACCTCAATCTCATCGAGAGTTGTTGAGGGAAGTCCGGGTTTCACTTCGATCCCATATGTTTCTTCGCAGCGGACTCGGTCATTGAACACAGGGTTTGAGACTTCAAAAATGACAAGATCTTCGACGGCGGTCTCCCTGTGTGGTACTCCGGAAGGAATATGGAGTGCCTGCCCAGGACCAAGCACTCTTTGTTGGATGACTCCGTCTCCATCATCCCATTCTAAGAGAAGCTTCACCGAGAGAATATATCCTGCTTCATCTTTGATTTGATGTTTCTGGAAATTCCCACCTTGGCCTTTTTTGTACTTTAAGAGTTTCCCTGTGTACTGATCTGTGTGAACAACAAGGACTTCTTCGCCCCAGGGACGTTCCCAAACTTCAGGAGTTGAAAATTCAATTGTCTTCCCACTTTTATTCTCGCTCGGTTTTGTGCTCATATAACAAGTAGTAAATGTCCAATAATGACTATGCTGCAGGGAAAGCGGTTTCATCAATCCCTCGCGCATCAAGAATCATTTCTGCAAACTCACGCACAGCACCTTTTCCTCCGTCCTTCGTAAGAATGACGTGCGCGATCTTCTTGATGAACCTCTGTCCGTTCGCAGGAGTTGCCGTCAGCCCTGCCTTCTGCATGCACTCAAGGTCAGTACGATCGTCACCAATATATGCGCAGTCTTCCCAGGTTAATCCGTGAGCATGCATCCATGACTCCACTGAGGAAACCTTCGTCCCATGCTCCTTTAGGTCCATAAGACCGGAAAGCTGCTTCCATGCTCCACTTTTCACCGAAGGAAGGTTGTTTAATTTTTCAACAACACTGCCCATTGGCTGGCCTTCTGCTGTCGCGAAGAGAATCTCAAGACCCATGGCGCGCATAAATGAAAGTCCTTGCCCGTCGTGGTGATGCCGTGCTTTCATCACAATAGCCTGCCCATCGGGAAGCACCGCACGATATTCTTCCCCACTAAACCACACAC
>CAYPEZ010000035.1:8305-9184 GCA_964409985.1 uncultured Candidatus Saccharibacteria bacterium | reverse complement strand
GTGCCCAAGTTTCGATTGTAAGTGAAAATAGATTTCCAAGAGAATCTGTAACTTCTGTGCGATATGGCATGCCCGCCTTGGCGAAATGATCATTATATTCCCCATTCGTACTATCAGAACTGTTCCCTTGATAGAAAAAAGTATTTACTTTGTTCCCGTGTGAATCAACTGCGGTCGAGCTTGCGAATCCGGAAAATTTCCTGTCCGAGATATTCGATGCATAGAACAAACCTCCTTTGTATGTATATGTTGTAGTTGAAACTGATCCCCCGAATCCAGGGTCTGATGTAACAGACTTCACAACATCAAGATTTATTGGAAGCGTAGGGTTCAATTTTTCTCCGTTAGACGCATTCGCTGTTGTTGTGTAGGCTATCGTAGTCTTTGCCCCTTTGTCATTCTTCACCGTAGTCAACATATCTGACTTCATACCAGACCTCAGATATGTCTTCTTTAGTGGGTCCGCTAATTGGCAGTCGTAACCATTATTCTTTACGACATCCTCAAGACCATCTCCATTTATGTCTGCAATAAATACTCCAAGATCTGCCTTTAGACAATACGGGGATCCAGCGCCGATCGGTGTTGGGAAGGTATATGTCGATGTAGCAACCCATGCGCCTCCTGTGTTGATGTATACCCCGCTCCCAACGCCTCCACTATTCGTATCAAGATAACTATACACAACATCAACCAACCCATCAGCATTGATATCCATAAATCGGACAGCGTTATCACGAGCTTGGGTGGCTATAAATGGAAACGGGAAAGATGAGGTTGCGCCACCTTGCCATCCATTTCCAGTATTGAGGTATGTAGTTCGTCGCTCGTTGTAGTTATAGTTATAGTAAAAATCTCTCGAGATGAGGAGGTCCTGTG
>CAYPEZ010000035.1:0-8295 GCA_964409985.1 uncultured Candidatus Saccharibacteria bacterium | reverse complement strand
ACCATTTATATCAATGAGACGAATACCTAGGTCATGGCCCCCCTGTGAAGCTCCGCGAGTCTCGGGCAAAAAAGGACCCGCATCCCATCCATAACCATTGTTATATGTTATTGCGCCCGAACCGAGATAAATGATGTCTGCTAGTCCGTCCATGTTGATATCTTGTAGAAGGACATCGTGTGTACCATAACTTGCGGTAGAAAATAGTGGCCCGTATTGGGAGCTTGTGGCAGCCCATCCAGCAGTTGAGCTCCCGATATATGTCGCTTGATTGTACGTTCCGTAAAAGTCCAGGCCTTGAAGCAGATCTGAGATGCCATCTCCGTTTATGTCTCCAAAACGATACCCAGTATTAAGTGTTCCGCTAATTGCAAAGACATCTGGTGGTTTGAATGGGCTATTCACTTCATTGACGAAATTTGTTCCGCTGTTCATCCAGGCTTCTTTTGCTGCTCCGTAGACTCCCATTAGAATGTCCGGCAGACTATCGCCATTGGCATCAACCATACGCATTCCAACATCTCCTCCATCCCACGTATTTGCGTAATAAGAAGGCAAAGCCCAACCAGCATCGACCCAACCATCTATACTTCTTGAATATTCAAACTGGGTTGAAGGAAGTGTGGTTGTCCCGGTTTGTGCATCCCATCCCGATTCCTGGATTGAGGCAAGGAGAGATCTCACTCCGTTACTCCCGGGCTGGTACCCTAAGGCATATCTACGTGTAATTTGCCCATTCGTCCTTATAAGAATTTCTTTAATACGCTTTTTTGTGACCACTGCAAATCCAGCGCCAGACGTCGTTGCTATATCTGGTCGATCCTCTCGGAGAAATTCAACCTTAAATACTGGGGTCCCCGTCCCAACGCCTCCATACATGATCGATGTCGGATACACTTGTCCATCTTCGACCTCGTAACTGAAATTTATGCTGTTTCCATTCGTGTCAGTTATTGAATCGACCATCCATCGATAAATTGCAGTGGTGGTTGTAGAGTCTTCTTGGATACGGCTAGTAGTCGCAGCCCCAAAGATGTATCTATTTCCTTTTTTGTCTAAAGCAGTCCAGTATTGCTCAGGTTCTAGCTTATACCTGACAAAGCTCCCGTCATCGATCTTTGCTGAGTATTCAGCCGTGAATCTTGTCGCAAAGCTGTCTCCTGTTGTACTCCAACTGCTTTCAAAATCGTCCTGATTCCAGAACTTGATTCGCCAGTAGTATTTTGTACCGTCAACTGGGAATAGCGCTGACGATGGCAGCTGGGGAGAGCGTTGCCCCACCGACGTGGTTGACATACTAAGCTTTCCCGAATCCCAATATGGACTTGCCCAAGAAGAAGGGTCTTTCGTAATCTGGATTTGATAGAAGCCAGCCGTATCTGATGCAGTACTGCTTTGGAAAATTGCAGAAAAAGTCGGATTGGTTGTTGTTGCTGAGGTAGTTGCATAATTTTGCACCAGCAAGTTCGTGGGAGCGTTGGGAGCGGGATTTGTTGAAATACGCAGATATGGACGAACAGCTGGATCAGCCGCTGCGCTTGTATACAACCACCAATTATATGCATTCGTTCCTCCGGAATTACTCTGATTTTCAAGATCGTAACCTACCCTCCACCCAACCAATGTACGGCTCCCCTTTTTAATGTTTGCTATGCCAGTTGCGTTTAGTGGAAATTCAAACTGAGACGGAGAACTGTTCACCATTCTGACATCAGACATGGTGGTCGTACCAAGTTTAATAAAATCTGCTTGAACAATACTTGTTGGGACTACCGATGTCGCAACGGTCACGGGAGCGAGATAGAACCAGGACGAATTTGGATCTGTCGCTTCTTTTGATTGGAGGGTGATCCCAATCTTTGCCACAGAAATGTTAGTACTCGTCGCGAGAGATGTCGTATCAAAGACCGATATTGCCCGCCTTATGCCATAATAATCCTGCTCATAGTAGTGCCCTACACCCGCCGTCAACGCGGTTGCACCACTATAATTTGGAACATAGTTGTAAGTATCATGGGCAGTAGCCCAAGACCCCACCCCATAGATCGGAATACTTGAGACCATCCAGTAGGTGTCAAATAGACTGCTGCCAAAAACAAATGCCGCATCAGCCCTTACCGGGAATACAGCAGATTTAAAGAAAGAGGTTGGTATGTGTTTTGACAGTGTGAGGGTGTTCTCGCTAAGTGTATAAGTGATCGTTACCGGAATAGTCCCTTTTTCCAAAGTTCCAGCACTATCTCGCATAACTGGAGGGAGTATCGTGGTCAATACATTTTCTCTGCTTCTTACCTCAACAATTTGTGATGTTGATATAGAGTCACCGGACTTAAGTTCTTTATCTTCTACTCTCAAAGAGAGCTCTGAAGGCGCACTGAGCGAGAAAGAAAAATCAATCATTTCATTTTCCTGGAAACTCTCCAACGCAGCCGAATCACGAAAGACGATTTCCTTTAAAATCCTGTCCGAAAGGGTCGTAACCTCGAGATCAATTCCCTTATAAAAGTAGTCAGAATAGGTTACTGTGTTTCCCTTTGCTGATGGCGTATGGAAAAATTCTGGACTTTGGGTTTCCGCATCAATGGAGAATTCCTGGTTTAGGTAATTAATGTTGATCAAACCATTTATTACTCCTGAGCTGAATGACGCCTGGTACGGGGCCTTCTTCATCGAGTAAGTCCCCCACTCATTTTTGATCGTGGTATCTATGTCCTCAAATTTTCCGCTTTCGGAATCAAAGTAATGGATGGGAGTTGAGTAAATAATTTCAGAAATCTCAGGGATACCATCTTTATTTAGCCCATCAAATACTTTTTTTGACATGGATGTTCTTTCTCCAACTAGCTCGGTCCCAGTTGGGTAAAGTGATCCATCGGGCTTCACTATGTCTTTTTCATTTAAAATGAGTTCTTTGTCTGAATCATTCTTTATCCATAGCAAAAGAGGTTTAGAGTATCTATCTGCTAGAGCAACAAAATCCGAAACAATACTGCTAAGTGGCGCTGGTTGTGTTTGAGCAGTTTGAGCCGCTAAATCATCCACAAGAGGCACATCACTGCTGGTCTGGTTACTTACTTGATCGAGAGTGCTTGTACCGGCATCGACAACCTCTTGTGTTGAAGTGGGCACAAGAATTGTTTCCCCGACCGTCAATGTTGAAGTTGAAACAAATATCTCTGCTATTTCAGCAAAAGATACTGGCTCCGGAATCAGAGATTCGACGATGGTTGATTCCTGTAGGAAAGATGAGATTGTAGAAGTAGATAGAATGCGCAATAACTCCCCCGAGATACTTGAAGAAAATGTTGTACTTGCAATTCCTTGATTGTAGAGTTTATTTACTCCGATTTTGTTTACTCTCTCAATATGTGGAATGTCTAACGACCACCCATAGCCCCAAAGTGAGTTCTGCTGGCTCTCTTGATTTGAGTATGTAAGGTTAAGTGATGGAGAAAAGCCACTCCTGCCAGGAGGTAAGGAAAGAGGATACTTATGTAAATACGCGCCTGATCCATTCACGCTATCAGGCTCGTAAGTCCTTTGCCCAGATGATGGTAATTGCCGATACTTAACATCCTCATCAAGTGCGACCGCAATCTCCGGAAGAGCAAGTAGCCAAAAAATAGTTAA
This sequence comes from uncultured Candidatus Saccharibacteria bacterium, assembly GCA_964409985.1. Taxonomy (GTDB): domain Bacteria; phylum Patescibacteriota; class Minisyncoccia; order Phycocordibacterales; family UBA6899; genus CAYPEZ01. The sequence continues at coordinate 4,665 of CAYPEZ010000035.1, read as the reverse complement.
CGATAGTGAAAAAAGAGCAACCGCAGGCCGAGCATAACCTTGCGTCTTCATGTATTAATCGTACGCCTTAGCCGTCCCACTGTCGCATTGATTTTTTGAAATACTGTGAATAACTTAAGAAAGTACTGATTTTGTAATCTTTATTCGAGCAAAGCCTTTCGGACATCGTCCCACCCTTTGAGCAAGTGTGAATGGCACTCGCCTTTTCGTGCCTAGACACTCACATCATGAAAGAAAGTGGCTCACGGAGTTATGGTTACGAAGTTGCTCTCATGGCGACAAAGACTATCTTTACCATTCTCGGAGGATTGGCAATCGGCTACTTCGTAAACTTCAACTACCAACTGAAAGCACTTGAGACCCAAAATAAGTTTGAGGCAGATAAACGTCTGTACGATGCGCAAGTCAAACTTTCGTCCGATCTAATGGACCTAATTCAGAAACGATTCTTTAATTATCAAAGGTTAGTTGAGGGATTGAAGGATGGTGGTCAGACCGATGGCCTTTACAAACCGTATCTAGATTCAGTGACAGAGTGGAACATCCGAAGGCAGGGGCTAGTTACACAGTCACGAATTCTCTACGGGCAGGAACTTGCAGAACAACTACAACTTGAGAATACAAAGAGTAGCATCAGTAATCCTGTCGCACTCCACGACAAGTTCGCCAAAGCACATGCGCAGTTACTGGAGTTGAGGAGCTGTCTGGCGATAGGATGCGCAAAGAAAAACGATATTCTTGTAAACATTGCGTCCACAACGGGTCAGATTTATGAGCAGATTGATGTGATCAACACAATGCTCATAAACAAACTTACAGAGTCTTCGGATGGTTTGAACAACAAAACAGCAAACTAAATTTCTCCTAATTCCTTCTTGAGTCTCCGCCGTTCCATTTCTATCCAACGGCGCTCGTTAAATGCCGTCAGTGCGTCGAGAGACTTCTTGTGCTTTGCACGGTATTGCTCTCGTTTCCCTTCAATGTGCTGTTGAACGGTAGCTTCGCTGTTCTCGGTTGGAAACGCCGTGCCGCTCCCTGTTCCACTAGCAATGTCCTCGAGCAACTTGTGTACCCAGTGGGTTCGATGTATGTCCCGTTTCGGGGAGCAAAATAACCGACAGACGGTTCAAGGCAACCCGAAAGGGTTGTTTTGCTATACTTACGCAATGAAAGTTATTTTTAAATACAATCTGCAGAAAGATGTCTGGTGTCTTTTGAATAAAGGTAAGAGTTCCAATAACTCGCAGCAAGCTACAAAGGTTTATCAACAACTCGTCAATGAATACGGCGAGAATCCAACTGAGGAATCCGCCACTTTCTTTGTACAGAAATATCTATCCAATAACGCCATTGACGTGGAAGAGTGTGCGTCAAAATATCAAAAGGATTGGGATATTACTGCTGATGACTATCACAAGAGAGCCGAACAGGTGTTTGGGGTCACGCTTCCGACTGACGTTACCGGATACCTTACAGTGAATAACCGTTGTCCGTACAACATAGCGGAGAACTGGTTCTTTGTGGCTGTACCTACTGCATCCGCAAGAAAGACCACGATGCATGAGTTGTGGCATTTCTATACATGGCAGAAATTCGGTGCTGATTGGGAGGAGAAACTTGGTAAGCAAAAGTACAACGACATTAAGGAGTCCCTCACCGTCCTCCTGAATGTGGAGTGTCGTGACCTATTGCCTGAAGGAGTTACTGATAATGGTTACCCACAGCACAAGGAGCTTAGGGAAAAAATCCTCAAGACTTGGTCAGAGATCAAGAACATGGAAAAACTGTGGAATACAGCAGCGGAATATTGGGATGCTAACTCAACAACCGATGCTTCTCCAGCAGCATCTGCTCTATGATTGAAGTTCGAACAGCAGATAATCCTCGGAGCCAACTAATCTCTAAGATTCGTCTCATCAATAGTTCAGTGAGTGGTGTAGGCAAAACACTGTGAACTACTTCTCTAAGGCTTCCACAATCTTTTGGATATTTCGTTTTCTCGTCTCTTCTTTTTTAGAGTTCAACAGAGTTTCTAAATACATCCGCTTATTACTTCGACTCAATGCTTCCCATTTTTGCTTCAAACCATGTTCCAGCAATATTACATCTAAGTCTTTTGGCACGATAAGACTTTCTACGTCATTAAGTGCATTCCACACACCACTCTTTTTTGCAGCGACGACAACAGCAAGACCAGATGGTTGTATTTTCTTTTCTTTGATCAGACGTTTGATATTTTCCTTATTCACTCTGCTCCATTTACTTTTGGGATTACGAGGTGAGATACGTATTTTGGTTTTTCGATCATCAACCCTCCCCACCACACTATCAATCCAGCCAAAACAGAGACAGGTATCAATGATTGATTGTTTGTCCAAATTCCCTAATCCAAGACTGGGCTTATAGTACACAAGCCAAACACTCTTCGATGTTGCGTGATTCTTTCTTAACCACTTCCACATATCATCAGTGTTTGTACAAAATACTTCCTGCATAACAGTTTACCGATGTGGGCACCCAGCCCAGCAACACGGGCGACGCATTCCCTTTCGCATTTTATCGAGGCCAACCTCAATACGCTTTATGCGTGTTTCTTCTTTTTTTGCTGACGTAACCCAGCAGATCCACTCATTGCGTGCAAGTGGCGTAATATCTTCCCACAATGTCGCAACAGCCTTGTGAGAGAAAATCGCCTTTCGAAAATCTTCCGGCAATCGGTGAACAGGTTTTTCATTAGCGTGCACTTTGCTCATGACCACCATTGTACACAGAATGCGCAGATTCATCACTCTTCTGCTATACTCCCCGGATGCATAAAAAATCGATACTTCCTGTCCTCTTTCTTACCCTCCTTCTCGATATGATCGGTGTGGGAATGCTTATCCCTGTCATTCCTTCCCTCTTTACTGATCCTACGTCTTCCTCGTTCCTCCTCTCTGGGTATTCTGAGCATTCCAGATATCTCATTGCAGGACTTATTACTGCACTTTTTGGCCTTATGCAGTTTCTTGCATCTCCTATCTTGGGAGAACTCTCAGATTTGTACGGCCGCAAAAAACTTCTTGCGCTGGGGGTTGGGGTCCTTGCTATCTCAAACCTCGTCTTTGCTTTCGGGATAGAGATTCGATCCATTATCCTCATTCTTGTTTCTCGGATGGTTGCAGGAATCGCTGGTGCAAATTTTTCTATTGCACAGGCGGCAGTCGCAGACGTCACAGAACCCAAGGATCGTGCTCGAAACTTTGGGATGATTGGAGCGGCATTTGGTATTGGATTTATTCTTGGGCCTCTCTTAGGCGGATGGATTGCCGGAAGTACTGGCATCCCATCTTTGCCATTTTTGTTTGCTGGAATTCTTGGCATCATCAATCTTTCGCTTGTGTTCTTCCGTTTCCCAGAGACTCACGTCCCCACGAGCACACACAAGGGTTCTCTTCCCATCTTTAAGGCATTTCAGAATATCCGCCAAGCAATGACCGACCATGATGTAAAGCCCGCATATGGAGCATCCTTTCTCTCGATGCTAGGGTTTGCATTTTTTACGTCATTCAGTTCGGTATACCTTGCAGAGCAATTTAGTTTTTCTGAGACAGAGACAGGTATCTACTTTGCTCTTGTCGGGATATGGATCATTTTGGGCCAGACTGTACTCGTGCGGATCTTGTCATCTCAGTACAGTGAACGAAAATTGCTCCTTTGGGCATTCCCTATTCTTGGTGCGAGCATCGCTCTACAAGGTCTCGTTCCCCATGAAGCATATCTCTACGCAATAATGCCGTTTATGGCGGGGAGCATGAGCATCATTTCCACAGCACTTCCAGCCATTATTTCAAAAGGGGTTTCAAGCGAGCGGCAAGGTGCAGCACTGGGAATCAATGGTTCACTTCAAGCACTCAGTAATGCTTTGGCGCCTATGGCAGCTGGTATTGTATCTGGGGCGCTTGGCTTAACAGGAACATTTCTCGTTGGTGCATTATTTGTCTTTATCGCTGCATACGTCATGCGCTCACATAAACACCCATAAATACAGAGACGCTCAAATGTCACTTTTTGGGGGATGTGGGAGTATAGTATGGTATATGAAAGCCTATGTAAAAAATATTGAAAAGCTCGCTCTCCAGAATGAGTATTTTCGCCAAGTCCTTTATACCAACAATCACCTCCAGATTGTCGTAATGTCACTTATACCAGGAGAAGACATCGGTGAAGAAGTTCATGAAGATGTCGACCAATTTATCCGTATCGAACAAGGATCTGGGACCGCTATTATCGACGGTGAGTCATACAAGATCGAAGACGGCAGTGTCGTCGTTGTCCCTATGGGAGCGAAGCACAACATCATCAATGCGACAACAGGACCAATGAAACTCTATACCATCTATGTCCCACCACACCACAAAGACGGAACGATTCACAAGACAAAATCAGAAGCAGAGCACGACGAAGAACACTTTGACGGAAACATCACGACGCAAGGGTCTTAGTCTATCTTTTGTATTACCATCGTATTCGTCCCTCCAGTGTTTCCAAATGGCATACCACAGACAAGGATAAATGTGTCTCCTTTTCTTGCCATCTTTGTACGTAGGAGTTCTTCACGTGCGACACGTAAAGCTGAGTGCATTTCTTCAACCGGCTTAATCATATGTGATATTACTACATATG
>CAYPEZ010000034.1:0-10458 GCA_964409985.1 uncultured Candidatus Saccharibacteria bacterium | reverse complement strand
GTACAGGGACATGAACAAAGACAGTCTATGCGCGTTTCGGATCTGCATCATCTACCTACGCAACAAACCAAGATAGTATTCTGGTAACGGCAACATCACTTCCTGCTCCGCTGCCTCTTGTTACTCCAACTTCAACATCGGGGGTCGTTCTTGGTGCTTCCACGACTTGCACGGATCTCTTGATGAAGAACCTTCGTTATGGAAATCGAGGAGCAGAAGTAAAGACTCTTCAAACCTTCCTCAATACAACACAAGGAGAGACCCTCCCGCTCACGGGATATTTCGGCTCTATGACTCGCGAAGCTGTGAAGCGCTTCCAGAAAAAATATGCTGCACAGATTCTCACCCCTATTGGTCTTTCGGCCCCAACTGGAATTGTCGGCAATGCAACGCGCACTGTGATCAACTCACTTGCGTGCGGGACAAACTAGTGTTGAAATAAGTAACGATATTGGGGTAGGGGGGTATGGGTATTCCATGTCCCCCGTTCCCGTTTTTCCAGACTCCGAGAGACATGAATAGACTTATTACAGTAATTTTTCTTTCCTTTGCAACGTTTTTTACGGTTGCCTTTTCTCTCTGGGAAAGCACGGTGAGCCCATTGCAATATGTTTCTCCTGCAGCATCGTATGCATCACTACGACCTGGAAGTCTCAGCATTAACACTGTCCTGGTTTCTTGTACGGGCACTATCCCTTTCGTGACACTTGGGTGGAGTGCTTCTCCTCGCGCAAATAATTATTTAATACAGCGATCATATCCATGGGGAGGAGGGTGGGAGAGCGTTGGCGCCACCTCAACCCTTATGTTTACTGACAAAACATACGAAAGTGGGTACGACCTCGGAGATTTTTTGTATCGCATACAGGCAATTAATGCGTATGGGACAAAGAATTCCGCTTCAAGAATTGCAACAATACTTGATTGTGCAGCTACATCTACACAAGCACTACTTGCACAGGCTCCTACAACAACACAAGCAACACCATCACCTGCACCGAATCTATCACCGTCACAAGTCTCTCCTCCAGCAAACATAACATTGAAAATCGGCGATCGTGTCATTACGACAAGCATATTGAATGTTCGCGCTACGGCATCTACTGCTGGGGCACTACTGGGGAATCAGCCTGTGGGAACTGCGGGTACCGTGATATCTAATGTGGTTGCTGGAAGCGGGTTTTATTGGTGGAGTATAAATTTTGACTCTGGTGTAGATGGTTGGGTAGTTGAAGACTACCTCAATCTTTCGACGGTTTCTGCTCCTCAGACACAACCAACTCCTCCCTCACCAACCCCTACGCCCACTCCCGTCACGAACCCAGCTCCCACCCCTACACCCACCCCTACACCAACACCTACACCCACACCAACACCTACACCTCCTCCAGTCACGAACCCAGCTCCAACTCCAGCGCCTGTGAGTGATACGTCAGCTCCTTCCATACCCACAAACTTTACTGCGACTGCAATAGGTCAAACACAAGTTGCGCTCTCTTGGGCAGCATCAAATGATAATGTGGGTGTCGCGGGGTACAAGATTTATCGTTGCGTCGGATCTACATGTACTTCTGATGCTCAGATTGCAACATCCACCTCAGCGGGATTTACCAATATTGCGGGGCTTTCTACTTCAACAACTTATCGGTATAGAGTTCGCGCTTTTGACACAGGAGGGAATACCTCTGGGTACTCCTCGTATGCGAGTGTTACTACGCTTCCTGCGGTGACAACACCGCCACCAGTACCTCCACCCCCACCTCCTTCACCAACAATCGATCAGACTGCTCCGACGATACCACAATCACTTCAAGTCTCTGTGGTATCGCAAACAAGCGTGACACTGACGTGGGCAGCATCAACAGACAATACTGCTGTGTCCGGGTACAAAGTTTATCGATGCCAAGGAAGCGGATGTACACCGATCAATCAAGTCGGAACATCAACTACTCTCACGTATCAGAGTATGAATCTCGCAACGGGAACCGTGCAGAACTATCGTATTCTTGCGTATGATGCAGCAGGAAATACTTCCTCATTTTCTCTTACTGTAGGAACAACAACTCTCTCACAGATAAATCCTCCTCCACCGCCAGCACCGACACCTACTCCCACTCCCACGCCTTCACCAGCCCCTACTCCTAATCCAACACCTACGCCTACACCCGGCACGCGTGAGTGGGGAGTCTTTGTCCCTGGCGGAAGTGCAACCGACCTAACGAATTTTGAGACTCTTGTCGGAAAGCCAGCGGATATACGTGCTGTATTCATTGGGTGGGGTCATGCTGACGATTTTCCAACTTGGCTTTCAGCTCCGTTGAAATCAAGTGGTAAGACACTCCTGCTTTATTGGCAGACCGCTGCAAATTACGATTCATCAATCATCAATCAACCTGCATACAATTATGATTCCATTATCAATGGTAGCTGGGACTCATATCTTCGAACATTTGCGCAGTCACTGAAGACGTATGGAGGACCAGTCATCCTCCTTCCATTTGAAGAAATGAATGGTGATTGGTATCCATGGTCTGGAACACTGAACGGAAACACGCCTCAGAAACATATTGCAGCATGGCGGCGCATTGTCGATATTCTTCGCGCTGAAGGGGTAACAAATGCAAAGTTTGCATGGTCTCCAAATAGTACATCTTGGCCAAATACAAGTGCTAATGACCTCACTCAGTACTACCCGGGTGATGCATATGTTGACTATGTTGGTGTCGATGGATTCAACTTTGGCAATCCATGGCAGTCCTTCGGTCAGGTCTTCGACGTGGCATTAACCAAGCTCAAGGCGTATAACAAGCCTATATACATTTTTTCAATGGCTTCAGCAGAAGGAACACAAAAAGCTGCCTGGATTACTGACGCACTGACTGTGCAAATTCCGAAATATCCAGAGATCAAAGGATTTATCTGGTTCAACGAGAACAAGGAGCAAAACTGGTTAGTGAATTCAAGCCAAGCGGCACTCGATGCATTTAAGGCAGGACTTACAGGGTACTAGAGAAGAGAATACTTCCGATAATTTTTACAAAAATTGTATTTTGTATCGCACTGTGTTAATCACTCATTGTGCACTCGTTATGCACAGGGTTGTTCACAATTTCTTTTGATACACTTGTCTCGAAGTGAGACGATTGTTCTTGTAGATCATTAAGCGGCACTCTCCATTGACGCTTTGTGGTTTGTTTTTGTGTAGGGATCCAACGCAAGTCCTGGTCGGTCGGTCTGTATCCGTGCGCGCAGATCGTTGCGTTGTTGTGCGTCGTACTTCGAATTATTCGCAAGTTATTACGTAAATAATGTTCATTCAATAATCAATAAATATGAAACGCATCTTTTTAAGTATTGGGGCAATTATTTTTGCAGGCGCAGTTATTGCGGGTGCAACGGGCGCATTCTTTAGTGATGTCGAAACTTCAACGGGAAACACCTTCACCGCAGGAGCTATTGACCTTACTGTCGATTCTCAGCAGCACTACAACAACATGGTCTGTGTACCGAATGTTTCAACTGAACAGAATCTTACTGATTATTATTGGCAGCCTGAACCAAACTTTGTTCCAGGACCTGGCCACTATCCAGCGGCAGGCACCTCATGTGATGGTACGTGGACAGCAACAGACCTTGGCGCACAGAAGTTCTTCAACTTCTCGGACATCAAGCCAGGAGACAACGGAGAGAACACCATCTCACTCCACGTGAGCAACAACCCAGCATGGGCATGTATCGATCTTGTAACGACCGGCAACAACGAGAATGTCGCAATCGAGCCTGAGACTTCAGCAGGTGACAGTGCGACGTCGACGGACGGAGAGCTCGCACAGAACATTAACTTCCAGACCTGGCTCGATGATGGTGCGATTGACGGTTGGCAGAATACTCCAACGACCACAGCAGATGTGACCGAAGGAGACAATATCTGGCAGGTTGGAGAGAATGCTCTCAGTGCAGGAACGCTCGCAAGCCTTCTCAACGCCACGACCACCATTACGCTCGCTGACGGCGGATTCGGCACAGCACTTACTCCATCTGTCACCAACTACGTCGGTATGTTCTGGTGTGCTGGTACCATCACTGGTGGAGCAGGAAACCTCGGTTGTGACGGAGCTTCTATGGGCAACCTCTCTCAGACCGACTCAGCGATCGCAAACGTAGTCTTCCGTGTGGAGCAGGAGCGTAATAATCCAAACTTCCGCTGTGTTCCTCAGACTGCACCGACCACTGGAACGGTAACTCTTGATAAGGTCGTCCAGTTCAGTGATGTTCAGATTGCAGGCGTTGATGTCTCTGATTACACACTTCACTTGGTTGGCCCTGGTGGCGATCACATCCTCACTGATGAGGTTGCATTCCCTGGACTAACTCCTGGAGTGTATACAGTCTCTGAAGTTTACTCTGGAAACCCAGCAAACGTAATTTCGACGGCAACTTTCAGTGGAAGCTGTACAGAAATTGGAACGACTGACACTGCTACGCTTACCGTCGTTGCTGGTGTTAACCCTACCTGTACCATCACCAATCTTGTGACTCAGATTCCGGGCTAAGTTGTACAGTGAATAGATCTGTATGAAAAAAATTCTGCTCAGCATTGGTTCCATTCTCTTCGCGGGGGCTATCCTCGCGGGGGGGACTGGCGCCTTCCTGGCGGATAACAATGTTTCAACGGGCAATACCTTCGCGACTGGAATTATTCAGTTGTTGGTTGATAATGAAAGCTATGCCACTGATGAAGACGGTAAGTTGTACTTCAGCACCTCAACATCATGGGGACTTTCAAATCTTGCAGGAAAATTGTTTTTCAATTTTCACGACATTAAACCTGGCGACATTGGTGAGGACACGATTTCACTCCACGTGAGTACAAACAAAGCGTGGGCGTGCATGAGGGTAAATATCACCGCGACGCCTGAGAATGGCCAACCTGAACCAGAAGCGATCGTCGACGAGACTACGGGAGTCAATGACGGAGAGCTTCAAAATCATTTGTACTTCAAGTTTTGGGCAGACGACGGAGACAATGTGTACGAGCAAGGAGAGAATATCTTCAAGTATGGTCTTGCAAAAGATCTCTTCAATGGAGACAATTGGGCACTCTCTGACTCGGTGTTAAACATCTGGGGCGGTGCTCCAACACCACTTCCTGCGAATTCGACGCGCTATATCGGAAAAGCCTGGTGCTTCGGTGATATGGATCATGCACCCGTTCCACAAGATGGTCTCGGAAAGACTGGGTCGAATGGCCCACTCGTACGAGGGACCGGATTCACATGTAATGGTGCGAATGTCGGCAATATTGTGCAGAGCGACGGCATCAAAGCAGATGTGAGTTTCTCTGTTGCGCAGTCACGTTCGAACGGCTCGTACAAATGTAGCGGAGGGGATTACACCCCACCGCCATCGTCGACGTCTACGCTCTTCTCCGATGATTTCGGAGGATCATGGTGCCAGAAGGGAAAGGAGTTTAACTCCATCAACAATGGCAACTGGTCTCAGTATGGCGGAGTCGCTGGCGACAATCATGGGAATCCCCATGGAAACGTTGCTGACTTCGACGCTGGGACGAACCCAGGACTTCCAAATCGCACTGAGTGGCTCATGACGAAGAGCATCAATACTCTTGGATTCCGCGATATCAAGCTCAAGTATGATCGAAACATGGATGTTCCGCCTGGGACGAGCGCGACTCTCACAGTAGAGTACTCGGTCAACGGTGGTTCTACATGGTCAACCCTAGAGACAGTGACCGTAGACCATGATTGGGTGACAAAATCATGGAGTTTGTCGCCAAGTGCTGATAACAAGCCAGGCATTAAAGTCCGATTCACCCTCGTTGGGACACACAGCTCGGACCACGCTTACATCGACAATGTCATCGTGACGGGCGTCAGTCCTTAGTTCGACTCAAATGAATAGTTCGTGTGCGATACATAGCGCACTGTGCGATTACTAGATACAGAAATTCCTGAACATGAAACGCATTCTCTACAGCATATCAATGGTCATCCTTGTTGGCGCGGCAGTTGCGGGCGGCACGGGTGCGTTCTTCTCTGATACTGAAAGTTCCGTTGGTAATACCTTTACTGCTGGAGCGATCGACCTCAAGATCGATAACGAGAGTTACTACAATGGCGTGTTTTCCACGTCAACGAGTTGGTCTCTTGTCGACCTTACCGTCGAAAAGTTCTTTAACTTCCTCGATCTCAAACCTGCCGACTACGGTGAAGATACTATTTCACTCCACGTCGACAACAATGATGCATATCTCTGTGCAAAGGTGACACTCACTTCGAACAATGAAAATGGGTGCAATGAACCTGAGGCACTCGTTGATGCATCATGTGGTGCGCCTGGATCAGGAGAGGGAGAGCTAGCTTCGAGTGTTAACTTCCTTTGGTGGGCAGACGACGGAGACAACGTCCTTGAGTCTGATGAGTCTGTCATTTCACAGGGCCCGATCGGTGCCTTGGGGCTTGGCGGATCCACTACTGTTGCTCTTGCTGACAGCCAGAATAATATCTGGACCGGCACAGGAGGTCCTGTCCCCGGTGGTGTGACTCACTACATCGGCAAAGCATGGTGCTTTGGTACGATCGGTACAGCACCCATTACACAAGACGCATCGACAACCGCAATGTCTCCCGCGGGGAATAATGACGGTAACGGTACACCTGGGCAGCCGACAGACGGTGGAATCACTTGTAGTGGAGCAAGTCTTGGAAATAATACCCAGACTGACTCGCTCACGGCAGATGTGACCTTCACCGCAATGCAGGCTCGCCACAATCCCAACTTCTTGTGTGTTCCCCCAGCTCCTACTGGGAAACTCACAGTGAAGAAGATTGTTGTGAACAATAACGGAGGAAACAATGTCATAAATGACTTCACGTTCTACGTCGATGATGGTATCGTCTTTACTGAAGTTGAATCAGGCGCAACGACCACACTTCCTCTTGGTACTTACAATGTAAGTGAAGCAGGGAACATTGGCTATCAAGCCACGTTTAGCGGCGACTGTGATGCCTTTGGTAATGTCACTATCGGTGCGAATGATGTGAAAACATGTACTATCACTAACGACGACCTTCCCGCAAGTATCACGCTCTTCAAGAATGTGACAGGGACCGCACCATTGGCACCACCAACGACCTTCGGTCTTACGATCGATGGTATCAATGCGCCACACAATTCCTCAGTTGCTGTCACGTCAAATTCTCCCCACACGATCAATGAAATTGGACGAGCGGGGTATTCATTCGTGAGCATAACGGGAAGTCCAAAGTGTCCGCTAGTTCTTGGAGGAACTGCGACCCTGGATGAAGGTGAAGCGATAACGTGCATCATCACAAATAACAAGAATTAACGTTCACTAAGACCTGTAAGTAATGAAACTCCTCTTTAATGGCATCTATTATCTGCTTATTGCCGGCATTGTAGCGGTAGCGCTCTTGCTATTAGCGACGATAGTACCCCTTGGAGGAGGAATGAAAGTGAAAGTGGTGAAGTCTGGTTCTATGGAGCCAGCTATTCACACAGGAGCTATTGTGATTATTCGTCCCGCTCCTTCATATGGAGTTGGAGATATTGTCACTTTCGGGAAAGATACAAAAACGCAGATCCCTACGACGCACCGCATTGTCGAAGTGAATGATGGGCCTACAAGATTCTTCATTACCAAAGGTGATGCGAATGACAGTATCGATCCTGAAAATGTCTACCCAGCAGATGTTCACGGCAAAGTAATTGCCACAGTGCCAAAAGTGGGATTTGTCCTTGATTTTGCAAAAAAGCCTCTTGGTTTTGCGCTGATCGTGGGACTACCCGCACTCCTCATCATCATTGAGGAAATAGGGAAAATCATTGAGGAAGTCAGACGTATACGTCATGAAAAACGTACACCCAAAACACCCTCGACTCCGCTCGTTTCAGCGGATCCTAAGAATGAAACACCGCACACTCATGACACTCCGCGTACAATCATTCCAACACGTATTCCGCACCGCCACGGCTGATCCCGCCGTGGGATCGGATTTCGTGACGACACTTCCAGCGTCTCTGGGAGATGGAACAGCGCATGCGGCTAAGTCATCTATTCCCGCATCGCACATGAGTCAGACTCGTGTGCGTCGGGGAGTAGCAAAACCTCTCGCTACACTAGCGACTCTCTTTTTTGTCACAGCGACGCTTCATCTTGGCCTCATCCGCACCGGAGAGACGCTTTCATACTTTTCTGATACAGAAAGTGCTCTAGGTAATCTTATGGTTGCCGATCCTGTTGAGTTTACTCTTGATGGACCTACTCAGCTTGATATGAGTACCGGAGAAAGATATTTTATCCCTTCGCTCATCCCGACTGAGACCAGCGAGCCCCTTCAATATGGAGTTCTTGGGTTCGTCACTGGAGGAGATAGTACGCTCTGTAGCGGCCTTACAATCCTTGGGACAACGACCCTGTTATACAGTGGGCCTATCTCAAGCCTTGTCGCTGGGATGAGTACCTCGACAGGCGAAGTCCCTTTTCTCATTACTTGGTCTGGAGGAGAGATGCCGAGTGGTGTCTCATGCACTGTTGACTTCCGTTTCCACGCGCGAAATGCTGATGCTGATGTTGGACAAGGGTATACTGATGAAAAGATACTCGCAGTCCAGTTTTATGTTCCGTCACAGGAGCCAATAAATTTGAAAACACAGAACTCAGAGCGAGTAATTGTGAACCCAGAGCCAGCAGTTCTCTTTGGAGAAGAGGGATCAAGCACGGATTCAGAGATGCCTGGCATCACCGGAGCAGAACAGGGAACGTCGACAGAGCCAATCGTGGATGCCCCCGAACAGAATGGCACTAGTACTTCTGAGGCGGCCGCTGGAGACACGGAGATTCCCGAAGCTCTTGTTCAAGATCTACAACCAACGGTAACCACCCCTATTCCTCCAGTGGAAGCACCCTCAAGCACCCCTGAGGCACCACTCACACCAGTTGAGATGCCTACTTCTACCACTGAAGATGCTCCATCGGCCTAGCATAGGACCCCCCCCTGTGGATAACTTTTCATGGCTTTATATAGCCAAATCTTGACTCTTTTCTCTCTGGTGTGGGGATATGTCAGTCTGACAGAGAAATAGGGCATAGGTATAATTACTCTGCCCTCTGGAAATGGAGATTCTAGAGGTTGCAGGAGATGTTCCCAAAATATCCGAAAGCGCCCGCTAGGGCGCTTTCGTCTTTCTGGGACGGGCACAAAGAATCATTGCAAATATGAGTTTTATATTGTATAATATGCACATCGAGATTCCGGTATGATGAATTTTCTCAAACACCTGTTTGTCCCGCATCATGGGAATCAACACCGCCCTCATATCCTCCGTACACCTGTGGTGAAGACCTTTTTGGCGCTCACGATCATGGTTGAAGCCCTCTTTCTCTTACGAAGCGCAGGACTGCTTCCTGATCTTCAAAACTTTGCTGCTGTCCTTGCGAGTGCGATGGTGATAGAGACAAATATTGACCGCACTACCCAACATCTTCCCGAGCTCACAATCAACCCCCTCCTTGAAGAGGCTGCTCGCCAGAAGGCAAAAGACATGGCCGAGAAGGGGTATTTTTCTCACATTGGCCCCGAAGGTGAGCAGCCCTGGGTGTGGCTTCGAAAAGTGGGATACTACTACTTTTCAGCCGGAGAGAACCTTGCAATCAACTTTACAGACTCAAAAGACGTAACCGATGCGTGGATGAACTCTCCACTACATCGAGCAAATATTCTTTCAAATAACTTTACCGAAGTAGGGATTGGTACCGCAGTAGGAATGTATAAGGGGAAGGAAACCACATTTGTCGTGCAGTTCTTTGGAAAGCCTTACGTTGCTCCCACTGCTACACCTGAAGACAAGCTTGCCATTGAGGACCTGCCAGCAAAAAACACTCCTGCGGCTCCCGCCCAAAAACCTATAACAAAAGCCACTCCAGCAAGGAACGTTCCGATCACCCCAGCGACAACCTCAGATGATCTTCCTGTTACACAGCCTCCCGTACCTGCTCCTATGCTCCTCACACAAGAACCAGATCTTCCAGAGGGAAGTTCTACTCAGGTTCTCGGCACACAGACTAAAGTCATTGAAGGGAATGTGACGGCGCATTTGTCCTTCTGGCAGCGGATGGCAGCGAATCCGCGTTCTGCTGCATTTTTTGTTGTCACACTCCTTGCGACACTTGTTGCAGTAGGACTCTTCATAACACTGATGATCCGTAAACAGTCGAGTCATCGCGATATAGTGATGAATGGACTCGCATTTCTTGCTGTTGCGCTTATCGTGGTCGCTGCAAACCAATATTTCTCTACAAAAGATATTCTGCTCTCGTAGAGGTTGAATATCCTCCTTCTCGTGGTAATATCTTCCCATTGCCCGATCGTCTAATGGTAGGACAGAGGCCTTTGAAGCCTTTAATTGGGGTTCGAG
>CAYPEZ010000033.1:0-10613 GCA_964409985.1 uncultured Candidatus Saccharibacteria bacterium | reverse complement strand
ACACACGACATCACATTCCCATTGCAAATCATCGCGCAATTTCGCAATGATTTCGGAGAGCCGCGCGCAGGACACTCACATAAGGGGATTGATATCATCGTACCCAAAATGACACCGATCATTTCAGCATCTGATGGTGTGGTGCGCTACCTCCCCCAAAGTGAACCAACGTGGGGATACGAAATTTCCATAGAAGGAGATGATGGATATCGATATAAATATCTCCATATCAACAATGACACCCCGGGAACCGACGATAATGCTGGAGGGACTGCGAATGCATACGCTCCAGGACTTACGGAGGGCGCTCGAGTCACACGGGGGCAGCACATCGGGTGGGTCGGCGATAGTGGAAATGCTGAAAATGTTGGCGCGCATCTTCACTTTGAAATGTATTCACCAAGCGGGCTCATAAACCCCTATGAGAGTCTTTTGTCTGCTTACGTCAGCTTTTTGGCTTCGGCATCAACAACACTTACGGCCCCAGAACCTACTGTGAGCACATTTATTTTCACAAAGCGTCTTATCCTTGGCTCAGAAGGAGAAGAAGTCAAAGAGCTTCAGAAACGCTTACGTTCTCTTGGATTTTTCACTCATCCATCGAATACTGGGTATTTTGGTATTGTCACAAAGCGGGCCCTCGTGGCTTACCAAAAAGCAAAAGGTATTGAACCTATTGGTGTTGTAGGCCCCAAAACTCGTGCTGTACTTAATGAGGGATAAGGGTTGATTATCAATCAATTAAAGTAGATAATACTGTCTATCATTATTCATATATTTCCCACTATGGATTCACAAGACAACACTCAAGGACAAGCACAATCAGGCCAGCAGGGTTCGACACAAAACGCTCAAGCAGACCTTGGGCAAGTTGCCAACCGTGCAAAAGCGGCGACTGCAGGATTTAGTATTGAAAAACTTTTTCAGGGACGCATTGATAACGTCAATTACTTTTATTTTGCTGTTGCTGGACTTGTCGCATCATTTGTCCTAGGAATGATCCCTGTCATTGGTTGGATCATCTCGCTTGCTATTGCAGTAGTAGGCGTAGGGACAACCATCAGACGCTGGCACGACCTTGGACAAACAGGGTGGCTCACGCTTCTTGGACTCATCCCTGTCGTTGGACTTCTCGTAGTCATTTACCTCTGTTGGAAACACGGGACTGGAACGCCAAATATGTATGGTGAAGCACCAGATCCAAAGCGAGAGTTCTTCAAAGCGGTGCTGAATACTTAAACATATCTTCGAAATAAAAAACTCCGCACTAGGGCGGAGTTTTTTATTTCGATTCCTTTAAGTTTCTTATCGCGTCACACAAGTTGATGATGCGTTTGGAACTGAAGTTTCTCCAGCAGCGAGGGTCGCGCATACAGTCACTTGTTTGATTGCATTCTGATGAATTGTGTATCCAAGATCTGTAGATCCAGTAGGATTTGATGGATCGGTTGGAAGTTGAGAAATATACGTAGGAACGAGGCAGCCTATATCTGGGCTTTCGGTAACTGTAGTCACACCAAGAGCTACTGGAGTTGCAGTGGCAACCGTTGAAGGAAGTTTTCCACAATGATATTGAGTACCAGAAATCGCAAAATCTCCTTCAAAAACACCTTTATTATCTGCCATACGTTGGCCAATGGCATTAAGAATTGCGTTTACGTTACTTGAACGCTGTGAGTTGCGTGCCTGAGCGAATTGCTTTGCTGGGTTCACGGCAACAATGACGATAGTTGCAAGAAGCGCAATAATTCCGATAACGACGAGAATTTCAATAAGAGTGAAACCTCGAGTAGCACGAGAGAACTGTTTTTTGTTATTCATAAACTGAATACAGTGAATAATACTCGCAATGATGTGCGAGAAAAGGATAAATATAAGACACACGAAGGAACGATATGAAACACACTCTACTCTCCCCAAGAGAAAATGCAATACTCGACAAGAATCGAAAATATGGCTCTGTAGAGCGATATTATGGAGTCGATGTCGCAGTTTCAATCCACGATCCGATATCAATATCTGATGGCGGAGGTGGATTCTCTGGGGGTGGAAGTGGGGCTGGGGTATCGTCAGTAACGATGGTACATGTTTTTGTCTCTCCAGCAGCAACAGTCACAGAAGAACATCCGGAATAATACGGACTGAAGTATCCCGAGAGACCTGTCTGTGTTGCAGTGATCGTTGATCCAGGTGCAACAGAGACGAGTACGCCAGACGAAGATCCCGCAAAGCTGCTTGGAGAAGGAGATGGCGAACCACCTGAAACGCTCACAGTAAAGTCTCCAGCACTTTTAACCCCACCGTCGTTATTAATGACTGTTGTGACAACATTCAAGTGTGCTTGGGTTGCAGCAAGAACAGCAGTGCACGCAGCACTTCCCACTTGCTGGAATACCGCAGGCATGTCTCCCGAAGTCCGAGAAACAAAGAAGTTATCTCCATCATTATTTTCAGCAACACTATCATTTCCTTTGTCATGAGCTGAGTCTGTGGCAAGACTCGCAAGAAATGTTTTCCCTGTTGTATCACCAAAGTGAATGGTGAAAATCTTTACTCCAGCATTTTTTGCCGCCACAGCAGAAGCAGCAGCCGATGACGATGCAACTGTCGTGTTTGTAGGTCGAGTAGGCTTTCCATCAGAAATAAGGATGAGGACTTTCTGTTTCCCATTTGAAACAGTGTTCAGCTCGGTGACAGCAGTGTCGATTGCGGCAGAGAGATTCGTCGGGCTTGTTGGATTCTGTGGAAGCCCTGTTTCAACTGCTTGATACAACCCTGTTGACGATGCACTGTACCAAATTCTTACTTTTGTGTAGTCCACCGACACTGTCTGGGATGTCGGCGCATTGTTCTTGAGTTTGATGATAAATTTTCCATCTGTAAATTCATCGAGGGAGAAGTTCGTTCTTCCCCATTTGTCCGTCGCACCACCGATGATTGTGGTACTTGCAACCGTCGAGAGCGAAATGGTTTTTCCACTAGCAGTTGATGTTGCTCCGTTTGTGAATGAGAGCTCTACACCGAGTGTTGTGGCGACTGTCGCTTTTGCATTCACACTCACCTCAATTCCATTCACGGTCATACCAGGAGGTATGGAGAACCCAAAATACCCAAATCCCTGTTCCTGTCCATTGGTTACACTTGTCGTGAATAATCCATCCTCTAACAAACCACGAGTGGGTTGAGCCCAGTTCTGCGGACCCCCTCCACCGCCCGGCAATTTTGCTCCTGTGTTTGTGGCATTGCCAGAAGTTCCATAGACATCCGTAAGATGTGCTCCTGGAATGATTTCCGCCGTATTCCCTGTTGAAACATCATCGAATCGTCCAATAGCCATCAGAGGTGCGGGTGTGACCGTATTATAAAGATCGAGGAGAGACATGGTCGCACGTTTTTCGTCAGCAATGTACGCAGGATCCGTGAACATACTTCCTGATCGATCAAGCATGACGACAGTATTCGCACATGCAACTGAAGGCTTTGTAAATGTCACAGTGCAGTATTGGATCTGTCCTTTTGTAAGTGAGAGCGGCCCAGGACAATCATTCCATCCTGAGGTGGTATACCCCGCTGGCATCGAATACCCTAAGGTGTAACTTCCCGGAAGCGTTGTTGTTGGGACACCTGAAGTAACTGTCCCCATTGGAGTGCTTGATCCTACGCGCGTAATGGTCAATGGAAACAGTGCAGGATTATCTCCAGCAGGAATATTTGCAATCAGGGTCAACGAGGCTGTTGTGGGTTCAACCATAAAATAGACTGAGCAAGACACACTCTCGCCCGGAGCTGGTGCGGTCGTGCCCCCGGGACAACCAATCCAAACTCCATCACTGGTATATCCAGACGGTGTTGTGCTCGTTGATACCGTATGGGTGGTGTTTGGCGTTACTGCGCGAGTCTCACCTGAAACGATGGGAGATCCATCAAGAAAGAGTGGGAAATCTGAAGGTTGTTTAGCTCCGCCCGGCGCCACAATCGCTGACACCGTAATATAGGCACTTGGAACCTTCACGACATCCGGGTTGTATACAGTGGTGCGAGTCGTAATATTGCTGTATGTATCTCGATATTCGGATTGCACAGCAATATCCAATATCTTTTTTTCTGGAGTCGAAGATGCGACCGTTATTGACTTGATCACGCAAACTTGAGGTATCCCTTGAGCATCGGTGCCGATGGTTGTTGTCGCTCCGCCAGAAGCTGTGATCACTTGATCATATGCATAATTGCGACTTATTGAGAGAAGTGCAACATTGACACAACTCTCCGCAAGACCGAGACTTATACGTTTTGCCTCAGCGCTCAATGTATCTGCCCGGGCATAAAAACTCGATGTACTTACGGTAAACAATAGCGCAGTAAGAATAAAAGAAATCACAATTGTTGAGACTAGAGCGATAAACCCGCGTTGATGTGCTTGGCGATAAAACATACTATTTACGAAGATATTTTGTCGTTGAAAAATCGCGAGTGACGATTGCTCCGTTTGGTGTTGTAGCTGAAATAGAAAATTCCGCAATGACACCCTCTGGCGTAATTCCGTCGCTCGATGCTCCGATGTGAGTAAATGTGAGTGCTGTGATTGACGTGTTCGCATTATTCAGAGGTGATGTTGTTGCTCCCACTTGAATCATCATGACCCCTCCAGGTGGCAACGATAGCGTGACAAGAGAATTATCATATTTTGTCACTGTCAGATTTGAGCTTACTTCCCCCACGAGAGGCGTGTTCACTATTGAAACTCCAGAAAGTGCCCACTGGATTTTACCGACGAGGAAGTTTCCTTCTTCCTCAACCATGGCCTTCGCAATATTTCTTCCCGATGACTGAAACATGGCATGTGCGGCAACGACAGCTCCACTCAGCAAAATAGAGAACAGGCCGAGATAGACCACAACCTCAATCATAGAAACCCCTTGCTTTGACATATGCATGCGCTTCATACTATGGTGCTGAAATGACAAAAATACTCCCTGGAGTTGTATCTCCGTGTGTCCCGGCATAGAGAACATTCCCCTCACAATCAAGAGATGATCCTTTTGCTGTTGCTGCTCCCGGAAGTGATATGGGTGTTGACCACAACACAGGCATGGTAGAGCTGGCCACATTGATGACTGAAAATGTGCCATTCGTGAGAGCGAACAATAGGTTGTTTCGTATGACTAAGCCATAGACACTTTCGCTTGCCGCCGATCCAGCATCATACGAGCCAAGAAGAGCTGTCGATGTAGGAATGCGATTATCGAGTATTGATATTTCGTATCCCGCATTTTCACGAGCAAGATAAAGATTATCACCCAGGAGCACTGTTGCTTGCCCATTCCCTGTGCCATTCGGAGCGTTATACCCACCCGCGAGCGTTGGCGATGCTGGGTTTGAAATATCCAAAACGAGTAATTCTTGAGTATTTGGACTCGAAATATACGCATATGTTCCACGTACCGATATATGATTCACACCATTCCCTACCGCATATCCGCCAACATAAATGGGAGCGAGAGGGTTATGGACATCAATAATGTGGAACTCTTTTCCTCCTGCTGCCGCCTTTGTAAGACCTAGGTACACATACCCATTTTTGTACGTGATACTATTCCCAATCCCTTGACCGCTTGTTCCAAGAGGAACTGTCGACGTCGCAATCTTAAACAGTCGAGCGACTGTCGGCGTTGCGGGGTTTGTAACATCAATGACTTGCATTTGACCTTTGTGAAAACTACTTGCACTTGCGACATACGCATACACTTTTCCGTCGCTGATATGTTCAGCCACAGCAACAGCAGCCAGCCCCCCATTAAGGCTGGGGTCATTATCGAGTTTCCCTTGGAATATCGGGAGAAGAGGATTTGTTAATCCAAAAACAAAAAATGTTTCTTTATTTAATGAAGTATAGTTTGAAGTGACATACAATTTCCCTTGATACACATCAATGTCGGTGACCCGATACGACCCAGGTGTTCCACCAAAAGTAGCTCCAAGCGTGCTTGCAAAGCTCACTGTTGGCGCCTGCCAATTTCCAGAGACAACTGAATGACATGTATCTCCACCAATAGCATTTTCAAAGTTTGTGAGTATTGTTGTCATCTTTGTTGAATCACGTATTCCGCGCTCGCTCGTCCAAGAGACAAGAGCTGTAACCTGTTTTGTATAGTGGTCAGTTGTTGAAGGAAACCGTACATCTAGCGATGATTGATAGATGTCTTCGGTTGTTGTTGCGATAGAGTTTACAAGATGAAAATCTTTTCGAGCTTGTGCTTGTGCTACCTCAATGAGTTTTTGAGCACGATTCATTGCATCTGCATTTGTTTCGCTCCCTGAGAGGAAGGATTGACTCCCAAAAGAAACAATGGCAACCGACGTGAGAGTAATAGACATCACCGCAAGGGCGATGACAATTTCGAGTGTAGAAAATCCTTTGTTCTGTGTATGCTTCACTCTTTTCATAAGCAAATGGACTAGTTGGTCCACGTTATTTGCCCCTCCTCATTCACTATCACGTCTGATACATGCCCACGAGAATCGACAAGCATGAAACTTCCTGGGAGAGCAACCTTTCCACTGAGTTGCTTGAACACAACCTCAGAGAGTGACCCCGGGGACAGCGAAATATCTTTCCCCGCACGTGGCAACACTTCATCCAAGGCAATCTCGCGCATGGCGTAGCTGACGCCCTGAAAAATGACATACTGATCTGGCGTAATAGCCACACCATGTGGCTTTCCGTTTGTGCATCCTGTGCCGAGACACACATTATTGATCCCCTGACTTCGAGCCCTCTGTAGAGCAGCGATAAGAGTGTCTCGATCACTACGAAACACGAAGCCACGATAACTATCGAGAGTAACGACAGCGGTAAATGCAGCGACAATTCCAACAAGACCGAGAACAACAGTAACCTCAATCAATGTAAATCCCCTGGAGAGTCTTTCTCTATGTGTTGAGGTGTTGAGTAATTTCATAAATTGGCGTGATAATCGATACTGCGATAAGCCCGACCATAATTCCCATCACAATCATCATGATTGGCTCAATGAGGCTCGAAAGGTTTTTTGTCGCTTCTTCGACTTCTCCTTCAAAGAGTTCTGAGAGATAGATGAATGTGTCAGAGAGACTTCCACTTCGTTCTCCAACCAAAACCATATGTGTCAGAATTTCAGGAAACACTCCTTTACGTGTTGAAAGGTGTGTTGAAAGCTGCGCTCCACGATTAACAGCCTGTGCAAGCGCTCTCAGCTCACTTTGGTAAACAAGGTTTGCGGTTGTATCTGCCGTCACAGGAAGAGCATCTGAAAGCGTCAGGCCACTGCGGAGCATAAGACCTAGTGTGCGTGTCATATTCGCAAGGTTGTATGAGCGAATCATCGATCCAACAAATGGCAGTGTCAGCAATGTACGGTGTATAAATAATTTTACGTAGTAGCTTTTTTTATTTGCAACAAGCATTGCAACAATGAAAAGAACGATTCCGAGCAAAATGATAAGCCCGCTCTCTCTTAAAAGATTGGATAAGGCAATAACGATTCTTGTAGAAAGCGGGAGCTCAACTTTCATACTGGAGAACACGGGCATAATTTTTGGAAACACGACAACTGTCAGGAGAATGGTGATTCCTATCGTTGCAAGAGTGATGAACATTGGATACACGAGTGCTCCGATCATTTTTTTCTTGAGTTCGTGTTTCTTTTTGAGTTCATCTGCAAGATAGTTGAGGTTTTGACTCAAGATACCACTCGATTCCCCAATCTTAATAATATTGATGGCAAAATGACCAAAAATATGCGGATATTGCGCAA
This sequence comes from uncultured Candidatus Saccharibacteria bacterium, assembly GCA_964409985.1. GTDB lineage: Bacteria > Patescibacteriota > Minisyncoccia > Phycocordibacterales > UBA6899 > CAYPEZ01. The sequence continues at coordinate 2,820 of CAYPEZ010000033.1, read as the reverse complement.
GGCTTTTTGCGAGAAACTGACCGTTCGAAACATCAGCGATCACTTTTGTCATGACTCGACCAAACCCTCTTGATTTTGTCTGATCTCGAAGAACATGCAGGCTCTCGAGAATAGGCACGCCAGCATCAACCAAAAATGAAAGCCGTTTTGCGAAAAATGTTTGTTCTTTGACGGAGAGACTTGGAGCAGACTTCTCTTCAATACGTGCGACCAAATTTCTTATACCCTCAAAATTATTTTTTTTGATATGTAATGTCGTATCTGTCATACCTCATCTCTATTCATGAACAACTCGCAATACTTCTTCCAGTGTTGTGTGACCTTGTAATACTTTCTCGATGCCATCTTCAAACATTGTCGTCATGCCATTTTTTATTGCGATCTGCTTAATTTCATCGCTAGAAGCACGACGGAGGATCGCTTCCCGGATATCATTGTCCGCAACAATGACTTCAGAGAGGACAATACGACCACTATATCCACTCCCCCCGCATTTTTCGCACCCTCTCCCTTTCATGAGGGTCTTTTTCCCTTCCAACCGTGCAGTAGAAAATGTCTCTCCAAGAACATTCTTCATCGCCTCAGAAATCGGGACTTCTTCCTTGCAGTGAATACAGATTTTTCTCACCAGACGTTGCGCCATTGCTATGTTCACTGTTGATGCGACAAGATAGCTCTCGATTTTCATTTCGAGGAGTCGAGGAAGCGTTGTTGCGGCATCATTTGTGTGGAGTGTCGAAAGGAGAAGGTGTCCGGTGAGAGCAGTATTTACGGCAATAGAAGCGGTCTCCGCATCACGGATTTCCCCCACCATGATAATGTTTGGATCTTGGCGCAAGATAGACCTGAGTCCATTAGCAAACGTAAGTCCCGCACGAGCATTCACCTGTATCTGCTCGATGTGCTCAACTGCATACTCAATAGGATCTTCGATGGTCACAATAGAGACATCTGGGGCATTGAGCATCTTGATCAATGTGTAGAGTGTTGTGGTTTTACCGCTTCCTGTGGGCCCAGTCGCAAGAATCATCCCCGTTGGTTTTTTAAGCGCGTGGAGGATCTTCATTCGGTCCCTCTCGCTGAATCCAAGTGTCTCCAGTGAATGATTAGCAGCCTTGTCAGTCAGGAGACGAATAACGACGTTTTCTCCATGATACGTTGGCACAATCGAGACACGCAGGTCGATATTGCGCGACTTATCCCTGAATGCATAGCGAAATCTCCCGTCTTGTGCAGCCTGATGTTCGTCTGTTCGCAATCCCGAAAGCACTTTAATTCGTGAAATAACTTCTGAATGAATAGACTTAGGAATTTCTTCCATTTCTTGAAGAACACCATCGATGCGCATGCGCACCCTCACATATTTTGCTGTTGGGTCAATATGAATATCCGATACGTGCGAGTGATATGCTTTTTCGATAATGTAGTCAATAAGATTGATGATCGAGAGATCCTTACCACGAGCAAGTTCATCCCGGACACGTGTGTCGGGGATGAACGGCGAGAGAATATCAGTTTGGGTTTCTGACGCTGTGCTCATGAATTAGTTCTTCTTATTCCCGAAGTCATTGTCGTGTGATTCTTTCCCACTTGTGATTGTGATTGAAGCTGGATTTGTAGATGTCTGCGTCCATCCACTCTTTACAGTCTCACGAAGTGTGTACGAACCTGGGCCAAGGTTACTGAACTCAGCATACCCATCCTTGTCAGTAGACTTTGTGATCCAAGATCCGTCTGGGAGGCGGAGGCGGACCTGCCAATCCTTGAGTCCTTTTTCTCCACGGTTCACATATCCGTTCCCATTCCTGTCGTCAAAGACATAAGTACTGATCTTTCCCTTCTTGAAGTTTCCGAAGTCCTTTTGCTGGACTCCTTGTCCAGAAGCAAGAGTAACCGTGTATTTCCCGCTTGCGGGCGTGATCTGCATCCATCCTTCCTTCATCACTTCACGAATCACATAATTCCCCGGCTGAAGATTTGAGAATGTGTAGACGCCATTTGGACCCGTTACAGTTGAACGCTCATTGCGATCAAGTCGACCATTGTCGTTCTTGTCGATATAGATGGTCCACCCAGCGAGCGTCCCCTCTCCTGAATTCCAAATACCGTTTCCGTTCTTATCTTCCCATTTGCGACCAGTGATAACACCTGGGGTTGTTGAGCCACCTCCTCCACCCTGAATAGTATTGGTGACGACACATGTTGTTGTTGCACCGGCAACGACGTTAATGTTGTTACAGGTTGTTCCAGTGAGCGTCCATCCGACCTCCGCATTCTCGGTGATCGAGTATGTCCCAGGGAGAAGATTTGCAATCGTCGACTGACCCGTTCCTCCAGTCGTAGTAATCGCAAAGATGCCAGATGGACCCTGGAATGTGAAGGTTCCATTGCTACCGAGCGTGTTCTTAGTTACTACAATAGCTCCACGAGTTGGGATCGCCGCAAGCGTTGAAGTCCCAACTTCAACACCAACCACTTCTGGCGAACCATGAGAAACTGGGCGGAAATAGTAGAACGTTGCTGGAGAAAGCCCCGTCACAGTGACACTATGGTTTGTGACAAGCGTGCTATCCTCGATCGTCGTGAACGCATAGCCGTAGTTTGGTGCAATCCCAACGACTGGGTGAGTCACTGTGTCATAGACCACGCGGCTTGTTGCTGGATGATCTGTCGTCCATGTAATGGTGACCGATGTTGATGCAACCGCTGAACTTGTTTCCCCAGAAAGCACAACCGGAAGTAGCGTTACGGCGACGGTAAATGATGTGCTGCCAACGTGTCCATGACTATCTGTTGCTGAACATACGATTGTTGTTGTCC
>CAYPEZ010000032.1:0-10694 GCA_964409985.1 uncultured Candidatus Saccharibacteria bacterium | reverse complement strand
ACACATGATGTCGTACATTCGCTACGATCTTTTGCGACACTTCAGGCTACGCCTTTGTGTCGCAAAAGATATATTGTGCGACGTACTCTCCCTCTAGAGAGGGTGCAACCTTATAGCTGAAATCCTCCGTTCCTGAATACATACATAAGCCTCTCAGAATCACAAATTCTTGCTCAGTACTCACACCTCCCCCGTTCTAAAAGCTCTGTTCGGAGTATAATAGGTCTGATTTCATTTATTCATTTCTCTTTTATTTATTTTTTATGAATACTCTTGATTCGTTCGTTAATCAGTACGGTAATCGCATCGGCCGAGTACTCGTCGGCCTGTTATTTCTTATTAGCGGTGTTTTTTCACTCCTTGGCTTCCAAAATTTCGCTCAGTACACCGCATCCGTACTCCCAATGGCAAAAGTTATGGCCATTCTCGCCATCGTGACAAAAATCGGCGGCGGCCTCGGTCTCATTCTTGGAATTCGCGTACGCCTTGCATCATACGCACTCATTGTCTTTACACTCCTTGCAACAATTTTCTTTCACCTCAAGGGCGCATTTGCTGGTGATCAAATGCAGATCATTAACACTTTAAAAAATATCGCGATTATCGGAGGATTATTCCTAACAGCTCGTAATGCAGCTCCGACTCAAACAACACAAGTTTCATAGTTGTCAATACATCGAAAACAGTAAAAAACTCCTTTCTTTTTTAGGAGTTTTTTACTGTTCGAGTCTTGTCGGGCTAGGCGGAATCGAACCGCCACCTTATCCACCCCATGGACATATACTACCACTATACTATAGCCCGATTTTTTGCTGTGTTTTATATACTCGTGACCTTATCTTTCTTACAGAAACTGTACAACTTTTGGACTTTTTATATCACTTCGCTCATAAAAATTCTCAAAAGGTCTTGCGCGAGCAGGCCCATCAGAATGGAACCCTTACTACTCGCTCACCCCATGGACATATACTACCACTATACTATAGCCCGAATATTTTTCGCACGCTGGGAGCATATCACAGCTGGTACTTTACTCACAATGAATTTCTCTCAGCTAAAGTTTTTACTGACTTAACCCCGGACAATTCCCTGCCGGAACAAATCCTGCCGCCCGAGCTTCTTCTTCAGTTTGAAAATACAGTTTATTTTCGTCTTTCATCGTCTGTGCTCCAGGACAATCCGTGCGGTGGTATTTTGTCCCTTTTTTGGATGCGACAAACTTCCCTGTTAGAGTGTTTAGTACATTGGTAGAGGAAGGTTCTTGCTGAAGAGTATTCGTCGCCAAAACGCTGTTTGGAAGGGTGCTTACGCCTTGCGAAAAGACCCTGACCCCACCTCCCTGTCCATCGACTGGGCCATTGATTTGACCGAGTGTATAAGCTCCAACTCCAACCCCCAATAGCAATAAAACATGAAGTGTGGTTGAAATATCCCCTTCATAAAAGCTTAAAATCCCCTTGATTTTCTGGGCCATATCTGGTAGACTCCTCATCAATCCCATTATAGGGACGACTTCAAATATGGCAACCAAAAAGGCCGCAGGTACAGCCAAGAACCTGCGCGATTCAAATCCAAAATATCTCGGCACCAAGGTCCATGACGGACAACGCGCACAAATCGGATCAATTATCGTCCGTCAGCGTGGTTCTAAAATTCTTCCAGGAAAGAATGTTCGCATGGGACGTGACCATACGCTTTATGCTGTGAAAGACGGAGTGGTAAAATTCGCTGTAACTCGAAAAACTTCATTCAATAACCGTGTTGTTCGCAAGAACATCGTTCACGTCGTAGTGTAATTTTTTCATCAACTCGACTAAACAAAAAAACACCGATTTCTCGGTGTTTTTTGTTTTACTGACGATGAATGACAGGGGCTTATTCTTTGGTGACTGAGACAACCGCATCCACGGTCTGCCCATGCGCTGAAATGGTAATTTTTGTTTCTCCAACTGACTTCACAGGCTTCTCGAGATCGATCATGTCTTGCGTGACTTCTGCATTCAATGCCTCACTTGCTTTTTCCGCAATCATAGCTCGGTCAATACCAGCAAAAAGATGTCCTTCTTCGTTTGCCTTTGCTGCAAACGTGAGAACAATTCCTTTCCCTCCTTTAAGTGCTGCAGAGAGGATCTCTTTTGCCTTTGTCTCAGCTTGAGACTTCAGACGCTGGAGTTCAGCAACACGCTTAGCGGACTTCTCTGTAACTGCTTCTGCGAGATTACGTGCAAGAAGGAAGTTGCGTGCATACCCTGGCGCAACATCAACAATATCGTATTTTCGGCCTACTTTGGCCACGTTTTCGGTCAATATGACTTTCATAGCGTTATTCCGAGTAGTATACGGAAAAATGAGGTTTTTGCAAGCTATATTGGCTGGCGCTTGTACTTGGCAAAATTCTTGAGAACCTCTATGGCCTTATCTGTCTGGGGGTCCATTCCCTTTTCAACATCTTCCTTGGTAATTTCAACAAGAACATCAGGTTCAATTCCGCCAGTTCCGCCCTTCCCAGACAAGTGCTTCCCACTCGGAAGTACCCATCGCGCGACAGTGAGCTTGAGAACAGTGTCATCAGCAATCGTCACAAGTTTTTGGACCGAACCTTTCCCGAAGGTCTTTTTTCCAACAAGGACAGCAACACCGTGCTCCTGAAGAGCTCCAGAGAAAATTTCCGCGGCGGAAGCAGTCCCTTCGTCAACAAGAATAGCAACTTTGAGATTTGAGTTAAAAATGTTATACCCACGCGAACGGAAGACTTGTCCATCACCTGTCCGAGTCTCTTCTCTGACAACCACCTTACCACTTGGGAGGAACCAGCTCGCCATATCCTGAGCAATCTCGAGATATCCTCCAGGATTTCCTCGCATATCAATCAAGAGTTTATCTTTTCCACTTTGAACGAACTCCCGAAGCGCATTTCTAAAGAGCTCGGCCCCGGTCTCTGGGAAACTATACACTCGAATCACAAACACTCCGTCGCTACGTGACTCGGTATCAATGGTGGGGACTTGAATAACATCGCGAACAACCGTCACGACACGTGGTGTCTCCTCTCCCTTTCGCACGAAAGTTAATGTCACTTTTGTCCCTATCTCACCACGGATAAGATAAATAGCCTTATCTACTGACATTTCTGTGGTCGTCGCATCATCAATCTTCAAGAGAACATCTCCCTTCAAAATACCCGCTTTTTCTGCAGGAGAACCCTTGAGTGGAGCAATAACGGTAATAAGCCCTTCTCGCATGCCAACCTGCATCCCCACTCCACCAAAGTTTCCCTTCACATCATCTTGGAAAATTTTTGCTTCTTTGGGAGGCATAAAGAATGTATACGGATCACCAAGAGACCCAGCGAGACCTTGAATTGCTCCCCATACACGCTCTTGATTTGTTGCAACACTAGGATCAACGTATTCATCTTTTATGGCATTCCACGCTTTCCAAAACTCAGAAAAATCAGCAACGTCGTCTGCACTGACAGTATTGACTCCATCCCGTCCGAGACCACAAGGGACCCTCTCCCCTTTTTGGTCATAACAAATATCCGGAGACGAGGTTGATGTTTGAACAAGATCTGCCGGGGCCCCACTTAGGAGATTTTCGAGTCCAAACACTTTACTAAATGGAGACTGAGATATCGAGCCTACCCATACACCAAGCAAAAAGATTCCAATAACTCCAAGGGCTGCAACAAGAAGCCCCCACTGGGATGTACGGTGTTCATTCATATGATTCAGGAATTATCCCCGATTCAGTGGAAGAGGTCAAAGGACAACCTCGCTATAAAAAATGGTAGGATAAACACATGGCAATCCACCTCAAAAACACTCGGACAGGAAAAGTCGAAGAATTCATTCCGATCGCACCTCATACTATTGGGATGTATCACTGCGGTCCTACCGTTTATGATTTTGCGCATATTGGAAACCTGCGGGCCTATGTCTTTGCTGATGTGCTTCGCAGGATGTTTGAAGCGAGTGATTACACAGTGACGCAGATCATCAATATTACAGATGTTGGGCATCTCGTTTCTGATGGAGATGAAGGAGAAGATAAGATAGAGAAAGGCGCGCGGCGCGAAGGGAAAAATATTGAGGACATTATTGCGCTCTACACTAATGCATTCCTTGAAGATCTTGATGCGCTCAATATCATGCGTCCCCACATCATGCCACGTGCCACTGAGCATATTCCAGAGCAGATTGAGATGATCAAAAAACTCGAAGCGGGCGGCCACACCTATCACACAAGTGACGGAATCTATTTTGATGCTGCGACATTTCCGCGCTATGCGGAGTTTGCACACCTTGATCTCAAAGGGCTCAAGAGCGGCGCACGCATCGGTGAAAATGATGAAAAACGAAATCCCTATGACTTTGCACTTTGGAAATTTTCTGGCAATGAGAAGCGTCTTCAAGAATGGGACTCTCCGTGGGGCAAAGGCTTTCCTGGCTGGCATATTGAGTGCTCTGCAATGAGTCAGAAATATCTTGGTGAGCAGTTCGACATTCACACCGGCGGAATTGATCACATCCCAGTTCACCACACGAATGAAATCGCACAGAGTGAATGTGCGACCGGGAAACATCCGTTTGTGAACTACTGGATGCACTCAGGTTTTATGACCGTCGAGGGAGAGAAGATGTCCAAATCGCTTGGGAACACCTACCGCCTTTCGGACCTGAAAGCGAAAGGCATCTCCCCTGCCGCACTCAGATATTGGTTTCTCACCGCAAAGTATGATACTCAAATCAACTTTACTTGGGATGTACTTGCAGAGGCTCAAGAAAAAATGTGGAGCTACTCATATTTTATGGTATTTGATGAATCAAAAAACACCACCCCAAATGAAGAAATTATTGAAAAAGCAAAGAAATTTCTCCAAGACGACCTTCATACCCCTTCAATTATCGCACTTATCGATAGTATTGGAGCGCGAGATGTAAAAACACTGGAGAGACTTTTAAACCTTCTTGGAATAGACCTCACGGAACATAAAAAAATATTACTGGAAATACCCCTTGAAATCACTACTCTTGCGAAAGAACGCGATGAGGCGAGAAAAATGAAGGATTGGAAAAAATCTGATGAACTGAGAGATAGAATCTATAATATGGGTTTTAGGGTACAGGACTTGCCAGAGGGAACTAGAATAATTAAACATTCACTTTCATAGTCCCCATTTTCCCCACAGGTAGTACCCACTAAGAAGATTTTGAGCCTGCCATCTCTCCTGCTACAATGGCTCCACCATGGCAGCTCGCAACGGCATCCGCATTCCCCCACAGCATATCGACGCAGAGAAGGCGCTTCTTGGCTCTATCATGCTGCGCTCAGAAGTGCTCTACAACATTACCGACCGCGTCCGCCCAGAGAGCTTTTATGCCGAAAAGCACCGGATGATCTACCGCGCAATGATCGAGCTTCATCAAAAGACTCAGCCGATTGATCTTCTCACCCTCTCGACAAAACTTGAAGAAAAGAACGAGCTCGATGCCATCGGTGGTCGTGCATACCTCTCTGAACTCGTGAATGCAGTCCCATCTGCTTCCAACGCCGAGCATTACGCCGAGATCGTAGAAAAAAAGTTTCTCATGCGCTCTCTTATTGAGGCGGCAGAACATATCTCAAACATTGGTTATGATGACGAGCGCGAAGTGGACCACATCCTCGACGAAGCAGAGTCAAAAATCTATGCGGTCTCAAATAATACTGCAGGAAAGGCGGTGGCACATATTAAAGATGGACTCAACGAGGCATGGGAGCGCCTCGATAGACTCCATCACTCTGGCGATGAACTCCGTGGTGTCTCTTCTGGATACAAGTCGCTTGATGCAAAACTCTCGGGATTTCAAGAGTCCGACCTCGTCATTCTCGCTGCTCGACCATCGATGGGAAAGACCTCGCTCGCCCTCGATATCGCCCGTAAGGCAGCAGTGGAAAAAAATATTCCCGTGGGGATCTTCTCGCTTGAAATGAGCACACAGCAACTCATCGACCGTATGCTTGCAGCTGAATCTTCTGTTGACGCATGGCGCCTTCGCACGGGGAAAATTACGCGAGATGTCGAGTTCCAATATCTTCGTTCTGCTATGGACCGGCTCTCGAAGGCTCCAATCTACATTCACGATCAGCCAGGTATCAACATTCTCACCATGCGCTCCGCCGCACGACGACTCAAGAGTGAGCATGACCTCAAGCTCATCATCGTCGACTACCTCCAACTCATGACTCCATTGAAGAATTCTGACTCCATGGTTCAGCAGGTCACCGAAATTTCCCGATCGCTGAAAGGTCTTGCCAAAGAACTCAATGTTCCAGTGATTGCCCTTTCACAGCTCTCCCGTGCCGTGGAGCAGCTCGGAGGCCGACCTCGCCTCTCCGACCTTCGTGATTCAGGATCCATCGAGCAAGACGCCGACGTCGTGATGTTTATTCACCGAGAAGACAAAATGGATAAAACCTCTGATCGACCGAATATTGCAGAGATCTTGATCGAAAAACACCGAAACGGCCCTACGGGCGTAGTTGAGCTCTATTTTGACGGAGACAAAACAACCTTCCGTGAGCTTGAAACCCATCGCCCAAATGGGAATGTTGCCGCTGTAGATGATTTCTAGGCACTGTGCGTATGACTGACCATATAGACAAATTGACTGAGTACTTTATGAAATTTCCTGGCGTTGGTGTTCGCCAGGCGCGCCGCTTTGTGTATTACTTACTTTCTCGGGATAAGAGTATGCGCAGCTCTCTTGCGAGACTCATCGAGACAATAGGAGATCATGTCCACCAGTGTTCACTGTGTGGGCGATTTTCGGCAGACCACTCTGGAGCATCAGATCTTTGCGCAATTTGCGAACACCCGACACGTCAATCACAACTTCTTATTATCGAAAAAGACGCTGACCTTGAGCGTATTGAAAAAAGTGGAGTCTATCGCGGTAGATATTTCGTCCTCGGTGGTATTGTTCCTCTTTCTTCTGAAACTCCAGAAAAGTACATTCGGCTCTCAGAACTTACTTCTCATATCAAAAAAGGCCCTCAAGGGCTCGAGGAAGTGATTTATGGTCTTTCGGTGACACCTGACGGAGAGCACACAGCTGATATCGTAAAAGAAACCCTGCGACCGCATCTCGAAAAGATCCAAGCGAAGGCTACACACCTTGGTCGTGGTCTCTCCACCGGCAGCGAACTTGAATATGCTGACCGAGCGACTATTGAAAATGCTCTCAAAGGACGATCATGAACCACAGCGAAACATTTGGATCTGATATTCATTCTGGGAAACCTTTCGTTGAACGCGAAACGTTCTCCCTAGAATCTGGTGGAGAACTTGAGGTGTTCGTCAGAGAGGATGATAAAGGAATCTATTCGTACCAAATAAATGTCCGCTCGGCAGAAGAAAAAGCTCAGCATGATGAAAAGGGCGAGTACTATTACGCAGATGTTTGGGGAGCACATGGACCCACTGTTGTTACTGGAGGAGGAAGTACCGAGGGTCTTCTGAGAGCAAAAACATATTTGGTCGGTGCCATTGAGAGACTGCGAGGGTTCGGCGCCAAAGAACTTTGGGTAGATGGTGATGAGCGTCGCATGAATATCTATCGTAGAGCGCTGACTCCCATGGGCTTTATCGAGGGTCAGAGACCAGACGGAGAGACAGGGTTGGTCTACCGCTTCGAGTAGCAAGACCCCTCGATGGAACACCAGTACTCACTCCTCACCGCACTTCAGCAGTTGTTGAGTTTTTTGACAACACAATGCTTTGGCGTCCTTCAAGTTCGAAGGCTTTTCGAACCATGCTGACTGCTTGATCAATCCACAATACCCCTGCTCCAGGACCACCGCCGCACGTACCATCGGACTCCCCAGGATTTTTGACCCAAAGGAGTGCATCAAGTCTTTCAATCCCTGTATTCTGTGTAGGAAACGTTCCAATAGCTCTCCCTGTGGGATTACACCACTCTCCTCTCCCAAGAGGACCATTCCCATTTCTCCCTGTATCGATCATAAAATGTGTCCCCCCGAGTAAATCAGAAAGCTCAGAAGCATACGTAAGTTCATCGTTTGTTGTATGGAAATTTGAAATATTTGTCACAAAACCATCAGCATCTTCAACTCCCATCGCACGAAGGACTGGTGCAACAACCTGAGCTGGCTTCCAGTCACTGTGTCCAGCGTCCAGATATACTCGAACATTTGGATTTGTTGAACGAAATACGGACAAAGCATACTTCACATCACGAACAGCTCGTGCTCGGTCCTCGTCTGAATATTCAAACGAAAGACCCAAGAGATCGGGTTCAAGAATAACCCATGCCGTTGAAGTTCCAATCGCTCGAGAAACTTCGCGTATCCAATGTGCATATTGTTCTCCTGGTGTAAGGCCACTTCCCCATCCATATTGTCCCTGATGAGGCGCGTTATATACCACAAGCACGGGGATGGTTCCCGAGGCATCGGCGCGACGCATTTTTTGATCGACGAGACCGTAAATATCCGTGGTAAGCGCACGTGAGATCCACATGGCTTGCGGAGTGCATGCCAATGTCTCAAGCCAATCGGCACGTGAGTCACCCTGAGCACGGAGTTCGTCGTACTGGCGTTTTGCCTGCATGTCTTGATCGCGATAAAACGGGCTATGTGCAAGCATCCCGGCGCATGGCTCGATGCGCATCAGTGCCCCTTCATACCTTGGAGAAGAGTGAAGGAAGTGGGTCCAAAGAGACTGGCGAGTAGTGGATGTACTTGGTTCAAGTTTTTTGGGAGGTGTTTGCGGTACGGGCGACACAACAGTACTTGATGAAGCCACGAGAACTCCTGGCTGAGAATTAGTTGCTTCTTGAGGACTGAGTGCAATTGAGGTTATCTCGGAGGAACTCTTTTCCCAGGGAAGAAACATAAGCGCAAGGGCGAGCAAAAATAGTACTGACGTTACTGCTAGTACTATGTTAAACAAAGCAGAGGGCGTTCGGTCCATACGCTGCAGTTTACCAGATTTACTCAATCGTAATATTGTCGATGAGAAATGCTGGTTCGATATTCCCTGTTGCCCCTTGGATCATCAGTCCTTTCATGTCGACTCCCTGAACTGATAGTACAGACAACGGAATAGAAACTTGGACATATCCAGTATCATTCATTGAGCCGGAGAGATATGGGGCAATCGCAATAGATGGAAGTGGATTCCCAGAAGCATCGAATGCTGTTACCTGAAGTGTTGGTGCGAGCGGGTTTTGCGCACGAAGAGAGAAAACTAGTGATTGTTTCCCCTGTGTCGAGTACCCGTTATGATGAAGATATAATCCACCCCACACAGACGTATATGTCACACCCATTGCCTTTGTCCCCTGATACGCCGGAGAAGCGTCTGTTGTCACCGTCGTCCCCCACGACCAATCTTGCCAGCCAGGAGCAAGTGCTTCATCAAAGATCGTGGACGTTGTTGACCCAGTTCCTCCTCCTAAGGTCATAGTTCCTACATCATTTGCCCATTGGTAGAGCCCTGACCAATTTTCGTGAATGAGACCCACAGCAATACGATATGTCCCTTCCACTGTTGGGGTGAATTGTCCGGTGAATGTTCGTGACTCTCCACCTGCAAATGGTTCGTTTTGATAGAATTGCTGATACACTTGTGCCCCTGATGCATTAAACACCTCAAAATCAATAACCCCTGCCCCATTCATCGTGCCAGTATTTGTGACCGTTGTTGACCATGTTGCACTATCTCCCACTCCAGTTGATGGATCAGTGATTGTGGTTGATGTGTGCGTAAGCGCAAATGGTGTGAGAACGACATTAGACACAGAGATTGTAAGCGCGTCATTTGTCCAGCTGTACACATCGGTCCAGAACAGATGCACGAGACCTACTGCAACACGGTAGTGTCCAAGGGTTGTTGGAGCGAACGGCACAGTGAATATCCGTGACTCACCCGGCGCAAACCCTTCACCATCAAAGTACTGCTGAGTAATGCGATTCCCTGATGGGTCATACACTTCAACATTCACAATCATAAATCCAGATCCATCACCATTATTTGTGACAGGAACCTGAATGCTTGTCGTTGCTGCGAGTGGAAGAGGGTTCTGAAGCGCAATGACAGTCCCAAGAACAGGAAGAAATGTGCCCCCTGTTGGATACTTTCCAGCAAGACGCGTCGGGTCGTTTGCGTCTACCGTGGTTTTTACAGATCCAAGAGTCCCATGGTGTCCGCTGTTTGAACTATCAATAACAATTTGTCCAAATCCTTCATTGAAGCGCCAGTCCTTAATGAGACCATTTTCTTTTTGAGTAAGCTCTCCGTCTTTCCATTGATTAATCTCTTGGACAGACTGTGGTTCATTCCACACACGAATTTCATCAATGCGTCCATGAAATGGATTTGTGACCGCATCTGCACGAGCACCGAGAAACACGTGGTGTGGTCCCGTTGCGATTATCCCTGTCTTTGGAACACTGCCTACCGAGACACCGTTCTTGAAGACCTCCATTGTTGTTCCGTTGTACACGACCGAAGCGTGGACATATTCTCCAATACCAATATTCCCTCCTGTGAGTGTTGTCAGCCCACCTTGGTCGGTACGAAGTCTAAAGAGAATGGTTCCTTCCGTATCACTGACTTTGCGAATTCCAAATGCCCAATCAATTCCCTCGTCTGTGTCCCCTATCGCTTTCGACATGATGTACTGGTC
>CAYPEZ010000031.1:0-10962 GCA_964409985.1 uncultured Candidatus Saccharibacteria bacterium | reverse complement strand
ACTTCTTCACTGCAGGATCTGCAACAGCAACCAATCTCATTGCCACTGGTACCGCATCCACCACAAATCTTGTGGTCTCTCGTGGTGTGACCACCACCGACCTCTACATCGCACGCAATGGCGTGATCGCAGGAACAGCAACAGCAACCAATCTTACTGCCACAGGACTTGCGTCATCATCAAGCTTGTTTGTGGGACAAACGGCAACGACAGGAAGACTTTCTACGTTTGGGACGACAACCCTTGCACTCAATGGAGGGAATGTAGGGATAGGTGGAACATCAACTCCGTTTGCAAAATTATCTATTACAACACCAACATCTACGCCAGCATTCATGATTGGTAACCCAGCGAGCACCTCGCCGTCTATTTATGTTGGTGGCATTAATCAACGTGGATTCGTTGGGATTGGAACAAGTTCGCCTTCTTCACTTGCTCGCCTCTTTATTGATCAGTCATTAACCAATGACACCGGGTCAAATAATGCTATTGCTGGGGTGCACGGTATTTATTCATTTGCACCTACTGTCAATAATACAACGCAGGTAGGTAATCGTTTTGTCGTGCTGAATGCTCCAACAGCAACGAATACGGCAGTGGGAACACTCGTGCGTATGAACGACAATACTGTTCTTTCGAACAATGTGATTGGTCTTGAAGTGATTGCAAACGGAGGATCGAATACATGGGGCCGGAACACAGCCATCCGTGGTACTGGTGCGACGTTTGGTGTTGCTGGGTTTACGAGCGGTCTTGCGGGAGGAAGCTCAACCCCTGCAGCTCTCTATGGCGAATCCACAGGGACAACCCTTGGTGATGTGCTCCGATTGTATTCAAGCTCTCTCACAACCGCTTCATCCGTGGCTCAATTCTTCCAAGAAACTTCTGCATTTTCAGGAACAGGCCTTCTTATGAATTTTGGGAAAGGAGGAGGGTCATTCACTGGTAACTTCCTTGATCTTCAGGTCAACGATAACTCACGCTTTAAGGTTACCTATGGTGGAACGACCACTATCGGGCAAGTGAATCAAACGGTCACCCAGGCTGGTCTTCAGATAGGATTTGGTGGTCTTTGTGTTGATAATGATGGTTCTTGTGTTGCATCAACATCAGGACGCATCAGTGCTGTTTCTTATACGACAGGGAACGCAGACCTCGCAGAAGCATACTTGTCTACAGAGGAATTACAGCCAGGTGAAATCGTGTATGCAAAAGGCGGCATAGAAGTGGGACGCGCTTCAACAAGTGGGCAGCCAATTCTCGGTGTTGTTTCCACGCACCCAGGACTTTCCTTGGGTACCGACGACGAAAAGTCATCACCCATTCCACGCTATCCAATCGGACTTTCTGGTCGTGTGCCCGTCCTTATTTCAGATGAACATGGGCCAATTCAGATCGGTGACCGCATTGTCCTATCAAGTGTTCCAGGTATTGGAATGAAGAGCACGTCGACACGATCTACCATGGTAGGTATCGCCCTCGAATCCTTTGATGGAACTCGGTATTACTCAACCTCCACGATTGATGTTGAGACAGTAGAGCTTGCCACGACGACAACCACGTGTGCACCAGCTCAAACTCGAGATGGAACTCGGCTTGGTGGTGGATTGGGGAGCGAGCAAGATGGAGATAGTGTGCCTCAAAAAGTTCTTCCATCAACAGAAGCAGAGTGTTCGTCCCAAGTGAAAATCATTAGTATCCCTCCAGATCAAAAACCCGCCATCGCAACCACGACGACTGAGGGAAAGACGGTGAATGTTGGAAAGATTCTCATGTTTATTAAGCTTGAAGTCGACCCACTCGAACATGTTGCTGGAGATACGAATATTTTCCCTGGTCTTTCTATCGACACATGGGGAGAAAACGCAGAGGGAACGCGGGTGCTCCTCAAGAAAGGACTTTCTCTCGAAGGGAATGGAATCTTCAATGTTGCTGAGATTCGTGGTGTTGGAGATGCTTGGTATATTGATTCTGAGGGGAATATTAAAGCTCGACGCATTGATGCGGAAATTGTTCATACAGATCAAATTTGTATAGGGAATACGTGCATCGATGGTGATAAACTCAATGCATTACTTCAAGCGACTGGAGTCACACCTCTTTCTGAGCCACCACAAGGGTCGACCATATCTACTGACACCACCAGCACATCAACCGAAACCACCACTAGTGGGTCTGGAACATCATCGCCAGAGGAATTGATACCTCCAAGTGATACAGGTGCGACCACCTCTGACCCTCAGAATGTTTCTGATATTCCGACAACACAGCCCTCAGGAACACCTACGACTCAAGAACCTCCAATCACTGACAATCAGGGAACCCCAGCTCCAGAAACATCAACACCATGAATGAATTAGAACAACTCAAACGCGAAGAACGTGCATCTCAACACACCCTCTATGAAGGGAGGGACGTTACGATTAATGTTCTTCGTTTGAAATGGAAGGGATTCTCCTTAAGAGAAAGAGTCACTCTTGTTACTGCGGTAACACTATTTCTTTTTGGAGTTGGGTACGTTATTGCTGGGCCAACAGGGTCAACGCTCACACAGCGTCAATATGCGTTCTATCATGATGATGGAAGCGATGTAAATTCTGGAACGATCCGCACAGGGTCTGCTACTAGCACTGCGATATCAAATGTCCGTAAAGGAGAACGTATGAATGTACGCATTCAGGTAGATAACTCCGGCGCAGGCGCAGCAACAACCACATATCGTCTGCAGTGGGAGAACAATACTGATAATCCCAATGTTTGGAGCGATCTTTCAACAACAACACAAATTCATCCTGCTCTTTCAGATCGGGGGGCTATTTATTCAAGTTGGGGTTCTCCACCTCTTCCATCAATTAAGGTGACATCTAGCTGCTCCTCTGGATACACATATAGTCCAGGACGATTTGCCGTAGCTATTGGTACAACAACTCCTGTTTCCATCAATCCCTCATCATGTACAGAATTCATGTTTGCTATTGAAACTTCAGGAGCTCTTCCGGGAAAAACTTACCGTCTGAGATTGGTGACAGGAAGCACTACACAAACCCTCGATTCCTACTCTGTCTATCCAACATTCTCTATGCAAGCATCAGATGTGGGGGTGGCGCAAATTTCTAAAGAGGCACGAGGAATCACAACAACGAAGTCAGAGAACTATGGTGATCCAGGGTGGAGTCCTTCTATCCTTATAGGGAACGATGGAAATCCTTTTGTTGTACACGAAGGTTCTGAGCCTGGTTTCTCAGGATATCCCTTGCGTGCGTTTCGGTGCACGGATACGGTGTGTATGAATACTGCGACGAGTACTCTTTGGAGAGACTCCACAAAAAACATAGGTTGGCTGACATCTGTTGGTGTCGTGGGGGATGGATATATTTCTATTGCACATTCTGATTATGATAATTACAACCTCCTCTATACGCACTGTACGAATTTTTCATGTTCAGCTACCACGAGCGGTATTCTTGACGGGGAAGGAATTGGTTCATGGACTGCAGGTGGAGACCCTGGCCTCGTTGTGGGTGCTGATGGGCTCCCAATGATGTTTCATTTTGACGGGGGTCCAGACTTTTATGCCACACGGTGTTCCGATAGTTCGTGTACTTCATGGACATCCACAATTATTGATACAGATGACTACCGTGGAAGTGCTGCAAGTCCGACACTTGATGATGTTGGCCGTCCGTTTGTGCCGAATTATCAGAGAACTGCACCTTACGTTGCGGCTTCAGACAATCTTCGAGTCCATCGATGCTTGGATAACTTTTGTAATACCAACACAAGTGCTGATCTTTCTACGACAAATGATGTTGGAGCAGGGAACTCGGTGATTACCGGGTTTGACGGCAATCAACTTATCGCATTTTCCGATCAAACAAATGGAGATCTCCGACTCATTCGATGTGCAAATCGATCGTGCAGTTCGTATTCAGACGATTTATTAACCTCTTTTGAGGGATCAGGAAATTCTACATTTATCAATATGGGGATCGATGGGAATCCTGTCATTGTCCATCAGAATGGATGGGATAATACTTTAAGATTCTTCCGTTGTTATGATTCTGCCTGCTCGTCGACTTCAGATATGCTGCTCGATAGTCGAGCAAATGCTGGGAAGACCCCTGTGATGGCGATTGGGGTTGATGGAAATCCTATTGTGATGAGTCAAAATAGTAACTCCGGGACAAATGAGATTCTCATCACTAAATGTAATTCAATCGATTGCGCGTCTTCTGGTGAGACAGCAAACATGAATTCCTCGAGCACTCTCAGAAAACTCCTAGATAACAAGGGGTATGAGAGAGTGCAGACAAGCGACGATCTTCGCGACAGTCTTGAGGGAAGTGCAAATGTCCGAATGGCGTATCTTTCAAGGCTCACGCACCTCAATACCACGGATCCTCTGACACTTACGTGGGAAGGGCAGCTCTCTGTTGCAACGGCAACATATCTCCAGGTGTATAATCAAGCATCTTCTCGTTGGGATGGAGTTGCAACCAACACAAGCCCCACAGCAAATACTGATTTTACACTTGCGACAACGATTACGAATGTTTCAAATTATTTTGATGGAACCGGTGTTATTGCTGCCCGAGTTATTACTGGCACAACGACTGTTGGAACCGTGATGCGCACCGACCTTTTCACGGTAGAGACACCAGAAAACGTAACCCAGCGACAATATGGTTTCTATACAGATGATGGATCTGATCTCAATACACATACACTTCGTGCAGGGTCTTCGACTTCTAGTCCCATTAGCTCCGTGAAAATCGGGGAAAGAATGAACCTTCGCATTCAGGTTGATAATGCTGGGCAGGCGACTTCTACGGGGGCGTGGGTGCTCCAATATGAAAATAATACCGATAGCCCAAATACATGGGTCGATGTTGGAACAACAACCGAAATCCGAGTTTCTCTCTCAGAACGTACTGCGATGCGAGCGCGATGGGGCTCCCCACCACTTCCGTCACGAAAATTGACTACGACATGTAACGCAAGCGCAACATATATCTCTGGAAGATCGGTGGTCGCAGAAGCGACTTCATCAGCGGTTTCAATTGGAGGAAGCCAGTGTACAGAATTCCAATATGCCATTGAGACGTCAGGGGCTTTAGTCGGAAAAACGTATAGATTTAGACTTATAAGAGCCTACCCAACGCGTTCTGTATTAGATACATATAGTGCGTATCCTACACTCACAACAGTATCTTCAATGAATGATGTGCTAAAGATCTCTAAAGAGGCCAGGGGCGCAACCTCAACATTCTCGATTGAGGGTCGCTATACAGTTGGGTCAATGACCGCTCTTACCATTGGGATTGATGGAAATCCGTTTGCTGCGTTTTATGATTATACGAATTTTACTATTCGATCTTTAGTCTGTTCGGATGCAGTGTGTACTGCAACATCGGGCGCAGCGATTGATCAAGCATCTACAGATAAAGAGAATGTTCCTGCATGGCCACAGATTGCACTTGGGTCCAATGGTTACCCAACCATTGGGCATTTCAGAAATAGTTCCATGAGACTGATCCGCTGTTTAAATGGAGGATGTACATCGACGTCTTCGCTCATTATGTATGTGGGAGGTTCAGCTGACGCATCTCTGGTCCTTGGTGGAGATGGTTTTACGCGAACACCATTACTCGCTGGAAGCGATGACCTTTATTATGCTGAGTGTTTAGATTCATCATGTGTTGCGACCACAAGTCGAATCCTCGAGACGACGAATATTGTCGGATATGGAAACACCATGATGTTGGGTGTTAATGGAAATCCATTCATCGCCCATCTCGATATCTCGACTTCCGACCTCAGACTTACAAAATGTTCAAATGCGAACTGCACTGTTACCAATAGTTTGTATCTAGAAACAGCAAACAATATTGGGGAGGATCCATCCGGAATTCTTGGGTTAGATGGAAATCCAATGTATGTGCATCAAGATGCCACAAATCTTGATCTACGATATCTTCGTTGTTCAGATATTGGTTGTACAGGGACCTCCGGGGTGCTCCTTGAAGGAAATGGAAGCGTTGGAGTCGAATCAGAAATAGCTCTTGGGGTCGATGGATATCCTGTTGTGGTTCACCAAGATTTAGTAAATAGAGACTTACGTTTTATTCGTTGCAACAACACCTCATGCACTTCAACGTCGGGTGGAATGCTTTATGGAACAAATGATGTCGGGTGGGAGCCAGAAATTTCGATCGGTGTAGATGGGTACCCAATCATGATTCATGAAAGTTATACTGATAAAAATTTATATTTTACAAAATGTAACTCTCTTGATTGTGGATTCATTCGGTCCAACATGATCCTTCCGACATCGTCGACAACAGATTTACGTTTTTACTTAGACAATGATGAATACACAAAAGTGGGAACCAGCGATGATTCAAGAGATAGTATTGTTGGGGGGGCGAATACGACAATTGCGTATCAAGGGAGGATGACTCATGGAAATAATTCAGACTCATTTACTGTGTCGTGGGAAGGGCAGCTTTCTGTGGCCACCTCCACCTTTCTGCAGCTATACAACAGAACAGCTGGAAAATGGGAGACAGTTGCGACGAATACAAGTCCGACTCCAAACACGGACTTCACCCTCAGTGCGCTCATTTCAACTGGGGTATCAACATATATAGATCCAGCAGGGAATCTCTCGCTCCGTGCTGTGACAGGGACAACAACACAAGCAACAACCATGCGTACAGATCTTTTTTCTGTAACGATAGCGTCTCCTTCAATTGATCTTCTGAGATACCGTTGGCGTAATGATGATGGAATAGAGACCACGGCATCCGCTGCTGCTGGGGAATCCACCTCGTTGACTACAGGTACTTACAAAGGTGATCGCAAGCGATTGCGTATTCAACTCAATAATGCTGGAGGTTCAGCAGCAAGTAGCTACCGGTATCGTCTTGAGGTTTCGTCGAGTACGTGTACGGTTTGGGTTCCTGTGCCGACAGACAGCACGCTCTCGTTGCAGCACTGGGTCATGGACTACTCACAGTATGTTCCGGATGGGGCAGTCACAACGAATGTTGCCTCTCTGCTTACTGATCCGGTCGGGACGTTTTCTGCGGGCCTTGTCACGGTCGCATCAAGTACGTCCGCATCACTGACAATTTTGCGAGATTATTATTCAGAAATCGAATACTCCGTGCGATCAACTCAATACGTGTCTCCTGGAACGACGTATTGTTTCCGTGTGACAAATGATGGATCGACAACATATTTTACTTATACAGTGCAGCCACAGATTGTTGTTTCAGGGGAACAACGTCCAGTCGCTGGAGGGGGGAGTACTGAAAGTGATGGAGGGGGAACACCTCATGGTGGCGGTACCGCTGGTAGTGGTACTGGAGGTGAATCTGGTGGGTCAGGGAGCTCGCATGGTGGAGGGAGTTCTAAAGGTGGTGGAGCTATTGAGTAGCACACAGACACATGGATTCTCTTGAAGGAGAAGGGTATACTTTGACCTATGCAGCATCAGGTGAATCTTGGTCGCCAGACCCAAAAGCAGTTTGATCCCGATGATATGGTTGTGTCAAAGACACGCCTGAAGCTATTTATTGGAGTACTTTTTGGGTTCGGTCTCTTGGGTCTTGGAATAGCAGGGTATGCTTTTTATCGCGCTTCGAGTGTGAGATCCGAATTAGACACTCTTCGTGAAACTCGAACACAAAGTAAGACCCAGCTCGTTGAAGAGGTAGGAAAGCTGGTTGTCCTTCCAAATGATGAGGAACCTACCATTGCGACAGTTGTAGACCCAGAGTCACTCAAAGGACAAACATTTTTCAAGAATGCAAAAGCTGGAGACCGTGTGCTTATTTACGCTAAAGACTCTCGTGCAATTCTGTATGATCCTGTAGCAAAACGTGTTATTGAAATCGGTACACTTGCGGCGCCTACAAGCGGGGTTGCTCCAGATCAGTAGGAGATATGACTGGTTTTTTGTGCCACATGTTCTTTAAGAGTGCAACTTTACTGAGTAAGGAAATATCCCTATAATAGCCCCCATTATGACGTTTCAGCGATTGTCTGCTCTCGTGATCCTTGTGGTGGGTATTTCCCTTGGTTTTTTTATTTGGTCAAGTCAAACGGGTCGTTTTGGGTCGAGTTTTCCTTTTAAATATGGGCTCGATATTTCTGGCGGTACACATCTTGTCTATCAAGCCGATGTGTCAAAGCTCCCGAGCGGTGAAGTGGGACGTTCTGTCGACGCACTCCGAGATGTTATTGAACGCCGTATTAATTTATTTGGTGTTGCTGAACCTGTTGTGCAAGCTGAAACTCGGGGAGTTGGAGAGTCAGCCGAACACCGCCTTATTGTAGAACTCCCAGGAGTCACTGATATTGGAAAAGCAGTTGCGATGATTGGAGCAACCCCGCTTCTTGAATTCAAAACAGAAAGACCGGATGGCCCAGAAAAAGAGGCCATTAAAACAGCGGTAGACAAAGCTCAAAAGGCAGGTGAAGGAGGAAAGCAGATCCCCCCAGAAATTTTGAATGACCCACTTTTGAAAGAAGATTTGAATTTTGTGCCTACAGAATTGACGGGAGCTTTTTTGTCTCGTGCAACTCTTGCATTCGATCCAAATACTCGTGAACCTCGTGTCATTCTTGAGTTCAACGATGAAGGAAAAGATTTGTTTGCAAAGCTAACAAAAGAAAATGTCGGAAAAGTCGTTGCTATTTATCTCGACGGTGCCCCAATTTCAACCCCTGTTGTCCGTCAGGAAATTACTGGGGGAAACGCAGAAATCAGCGGGTCTTTCACACCAGAGGAGGGACGTGAGCTTGTAGGACGCCTCAATTCAGGAGCGCTTCCAGTCCCGATCTCACTCCTTTCAACACAAACCATTGGCCCTGCTCTTGGAGCTAAGGCGCTCAAGAGCGGTATTCATGCAGGTATTCTCGGTGTCCTTATCGTGTCATGTTTCCTTGTTCTTTGGTATCGTCTTCCAGGTATCGTTGCTGTTGTTGCACTTGCTGTGTATGTGGCACTCATGCTTACAGTCTTTAAGCTTATACCCGTGACGCTCACAGCCGCTGGGATAGCCGGATTCATTCTTTCTATCGGTATGGCTGTAGACGCAAACATCCTTATCTTCGAACGCATGAAAGAAGAGCTCCGTCGAGGGAAGGATCTCTGGTCAGCAATGCATGATGGATTTGCACGTGCGTGGCCATCAATTCGTGATTCAAATACTTCGTCACTCATCTCTGCAGTCATTCTCTTCTGGTTCGGGACATCACTCGTCAAAGGATTCGCACTGACGCTTGGAATCGGAGTCCTTGTCTCCATGTTTACTGCTATTACCGCTTCTCGATCATTCCTTTATGCTATTGCATCACGTGGTCAGAACGCAGTTGTAAAATTCTTATTCGGCACCGGGCTTCATTCCTAATCTCTTATGTGGGTCGTCACCTATAGAAAATACTTTTACCTGATCTCGATTGTTCTTACCGCACTCTCTGTTGCGGCAATTTCCGCATTTGGTCTCAAGCCAGGAATCGAATTTACTGGAGGAGCCATTCTTGAAGTCAATTATCTTGCTGGTCGCCCAACACCAGACGCACTAAAGACCGAGCTTGCAAAACTTGAGTGGCAAGGAACTCTGGTCCAAGAAACAGGGCAAAATGGTTTTATCATTCGAACAAAGCCCATTACAGAAAATGAGCGGGTAAAACTCATCAATTCTGCTTCTTTTTCGGGAGCCCAGGCTCTTGACGTTGTTCGCTTTGACTCAGTCGGGCCAACTATCGGCGCAGAACTTCGCCAAAAAGCTTGGATCGCTGTGACGCTGGTGATTCTTGCCATTGTCTTTTTCATTGCTTTCGCATTTCGTCATGTCTCTGAGCCTGTCTCATCGTGGGTGTACGGAGGGACCACGGTCATTGCACTCGTTCACGATGTGCTTATTCCAACGGGACTCTATGTGACGCTTGGGCATTACTTTATTGATGCACAAATTGACGTTTTGTTTATCACCGCAATTCTTACGGTACTCGGATTCTCAGTGCATGACTCTATTGTGGTGTTTGACCGTACTCGCGAAAACCTCAAAAATCATGTCTCAAAAGATTTTGCGGAGACCGTAGGAAAGTCCATTGAGCAAACATTCTCTCGATCCATTAATACATCACTCACGGTGGTTCTCGTCACTCTTGCCCTCTATCTTGTTGGAAGCGAGACGACGAAGAATTTTTCTCTCACGCTCCTGGTAGGTGTGGTTGCTGGAACCTATTCTTCAATTTTCCTTGGTTCGCCACTTCTTGTTACGATCGCCAATTGGCAGGCAATAAAGGGAAACAAGACAGGGAAGAAGAAATAATCACTTGTATCGCCACATTTCCTCAACAAAACAATCCCCATGGGGGGGTTGTTTTGTTGTGGGGGAGGGGTAGGATGAGTATATATGAACGAGAAAGGATACGATCCATATAACAATAACCCCCATCAGAAAGGTGCCCAATCACCAGAGGCGGCACATGACACCGTGGAGTTCTCACCTTCTGCGGATGATGCAAAAAAGATCCAAGAAATACTCGAAACCCTTCCTCGCAAAGATGTTTCTGCTGTGACTCTCACAGAAAGTGATAGCAAAAAAGAAGAGGGAAGTGAATGGAGACTGACTGCATAGGTACTCCAAAAAGGCGAAAGTAAAAATGGGGCTTTATTGGGCCACGAATCCTCCTTTCTGGGCCCCTTGACCGTTTGCTTGCGGTGAGTATAATGGGCAGCACGTTCTTTTGAACGGGAGTTCATTGAAAACCCCGTTTTTTGTTGGTGAAGAAAGCACTGGCAGGAAACATTGTGCAGGGGAATATAGGTACAGTAATCCAATATATGCAAGCGTGAGACAAAAAGCACTTCGATGTGCAAAGAAACGGATCAGTATTTTCTTTTGTCTCATTATACGTTTTTCCATTAGAGTTTGATCCTAGCTC
>CAYPEZ010000030.1:0-11251 GCA_964409985.1 uncultured Candidatus Saccharibacteria bacterium | reverse complement strand
CCAGATCGAGTGACTTTGACTGGGTCGATGATTCCTGCCTTGATCATGTTTTCTGTCATCTCATCTCGAGATGCATCATATCCTTTCGTCGGGCTCTTCTCTATCTGTGCAATGATTTTTTGAGCGTCATCACGCCCCGCATTGGTAATGATCTGATTGATTGGTGCCGTAAGACTATCGATGAGCACTTGATATCCATCAACAAACTCACTATGTTGCTTAGCATTTTCGGTTTTCTTTTGTGCCATTTTTGCTAGCGTGTCTTTGAGTTTCTTTGCAACATGGACAAGTGCAGTTCCTCCGCCCGGAACAATGCCTTCCTCAATAGCTGCCTTGGTTGCATTTACCGCATCTTCAATTTTGAGCTTGAGATACTTCATCTCAGTCTCTGTTGCGGCTCCGACTTTAAGGACCGCGACTCCTCCCGAGAGCTTTGCCATGCGCTCTTCAAGCTTTTCTTTATCATACTTTGAGTCAGTCTTTGCAGCCTGCTTCTTTATAGACTGCACGCGTGCGTCGATATCAGCCTTCTTCCCTTTTCCGCCAACAATCACAGTCTTATCCTTCGTGGCAACGATCTTTCGAGCGCGGCCAAGCATCTGTGGAGTTGCCTCCTCAAGCTTGAGACCTGTTTCTTCGGTGATGACGGTTGCACCCGTGACGATTGCAATATCTTCGAGAAGATCTTTCTTTCGATCCCCATACCCAGGAGCTTTAATTGCGAGTGTATTGAATCCACCGCGAAGCTTGTTCACAATGAGTGTTGTGAGTGCCTCTGCGTCGACGTCGTCAGCAATGATGACGAGCTCTTTTCGACCAGTCTGTGCTAATTTTTCAAGAAGAGGAAGAATGGCCTGGATAGTGGAAATTTTCTTGTCAGTAATGAGCATTGGAACATCGCGGTACTCTGCCTCCATGCGCTCAGGTGACGTAATCATGTAAGGAGACACGTATCCTTTATCAAATTCCATTCCTTCAACGACCTCACTCTCAATGCCAAACGACTGTGATTCCTCAACAGTGACAACGCCGTCTTTCCCAACTTTCTTGATCGTCTCGGCAATGGTCTTCCCAATCTCAGCAGATTCAGCAGAAATCGTGGCAACCTGTTCGATTTCCTTGTCATTCTTGATTGCCTTTGCCATGTCCTTGAGTGCTTCTTTCGCATCCTGGAGTGCAGCCTCGATTCCTCGGCGTACCCCCATAGGGTTTGCGCCCTTGAATGTATGTTCCATGCCACCATCGACGAGTGCTTGAGTGAGGACGACTGCTGTGGTTGTCCCGTCTCCTGCGATATCGTTCGTCTTTGATGCGACCTCCTTGATAATCTCTGCTCCCATATTTTCAAATTTGTTTGGGAGGGTGATCTCTTTCGCAATGGATACTCCATCGTTGGTAATTGTTGGAGTTCCGTATCCTTTGTCGAGCACGACATTGCGTCCGCGTGGTCCCATAGTGATGCGAACCGCATTTGCTACGGTATCAAGACCATCTTTGAGTGCTTTTCGAGCTTTTTTGTCTGAGAGAATTTGTTTTGCCATAGTGAGTAGAATACTTCGTGGGAGTTACTGTGTAATTGCGAGAATGCTGTTTGCAGAAATAAGAATATGGTCGACCCCATCAACTTTAAGTTCTTGATATTCGTATCCACGAACATAAATCACCTTATCGCCAACAGATACGTCCATAGGAATGCGCTTTTCTCCATCTTCATCCCAACGTCCTTTTCCTACAGCGACGACAAGTCCACGCTCCTGGCGCTCCGTCTCTTGTTTTCCAGGAAGAATGATTCCCCCTTCAGTCTTGTGCTCTGAAGGTTTTTCTGCGGGGCGAATAAGCACTTTGTCACCCACAGGGATGATTGTCGTCTTTCCATTCTTTTTTGCTCCATGTTTTCCATTTGCCATACTGTTTGTGTGTTTATGTGTTACCTTCTAAAGAACCCCCGCATAGGGGTAAAAGTGGCACCAGTATAAAAGAGATGTTGGTGTTTGCGCAAGCGTGGATTTATGTGCGAAACATGACCCCTTTCCCTATGCCTAGAATAAGCATTCCACCGATGATGAGCCCAAAGAGAAAAACGGCAATATGACTTTCAGAAACTCCGGAGCCTTTGACTGAAAGTGTGAACGCTTTTTCGGCTATAGTTCCTGATGCATTATGGAAGCGCACAGTGAGCACATACTCTCCAGCTTCCAAAAATGTATATGAGAATCCAGCCTGTAATCCCTCTGGTTTATAGAGCCATCCAGCATAGAGAATGTCATTGTCATGCTCGATTCGTGCCCACACCGCATCATGCGGAATCTCCACCTCCACTTCTGTCGTTGTTGCTTCTTCAAGAGTGAGATTGAAGCGTGTGAGCCCTCCTTGAAAAATAGACTCACCTTCGTATTCCACGACAACGGTCGATGATCCCACATGACCCTCGAGATGTGTCCCTCCGCCATGTGCGCTTGCTGGTAGTGGTGTACCAATCATCTGAAACACAAAGAAAAGTCCCAAAACAGCAATACAGAAAACAATTGCTCCAAAGACTTGCTTACGACTCATGACTCTTAGTGTACGACATTGAGAATAAAAAAACAGCCCCCGAAGGAGCTGTTTTTGGAAACCAGTTGATTGTTTACGGAAGAACGACGAAGGCAAAAGGACTGTATGCTGATGCCCCATAGTTATTTGTTCCGGTCACGCGATACCACCAAGTTCCGCTTCCTGGATTAACATCTGTATACGTTCCGACTGTTGATGTTGCCAAGAATGAAAACGAGGAAGTCGAAGTAAAGCTTCTCTCAATGGTGTAGTAGTTTGCACCAGAGGTGAAATACGACAACACGACATCGGTCGGGGTTGTTGAAGACACCACAGCAGAGAGTGATGGCGCGGCAGGCACAGATGGAGCAGTTGCGGTTGCTGTGTTTGAGTAACTACTATACCCACCCGCATTGTATGCTCGGAGGCGATAATTGTATGTCACCCCTTGAGCCACAGTTGTGTCGTCATAAGAAACAGCATTTGCAGATGTTGTCGCAATGTGTGCATAGGTTCCTGATGTTGCGAGTTTGCGTTCAACTGCGAAAGCTGTTTCGTCTGAAGAATTGTCTGTCCATGAGAGATTAATCTTGATTGAAGTTGGATCTTGAGATCCAGTAAGGCTTGATGGAGCCGCAGGTGCTGAACCAGCTGTTGTTGTTGCGGATTCATTTGAGTACCCACTTGCACCATATCCATTTGTCGCATACACGCGATAGTAGTACGTAGTCCCGGAAGAAAGCCCTGTGTCACTATATGCAACGGTATCTGCAGTTCTTGTGGCGACAAGAGAAAATCCCGTACCACTCGTCAGAGAGCGTTCAATCGAAAAACCCGTTTCATTTGATGACGTATCTGTCCAAGAGAGATTGATTTGAGAGGACCCTGCCGATGCAGTGCTTAATGTTGTTGGCGCTGATGGAAGTGATCCTGTTGTTGCTGTTGCGGTATTCGAATACGTGGAGTTCCCCCCAGTGTTTGTCGCACGAATACGGTAATAATAGGTTGTTCCTGCCGAAACTGTTTTGTCAGTGTATGTCGTTGTTGATGACCCTACAGAACCAATCTGACTGAAAGTTGTGGTTGAAAGTCCGCGCTCAACGAGAAACCCAGTTTCATTTGAAGAATTGTCTGTCCATGTAAGTGTGACTTGAGTCGTCGATGAAAGTGATGGGGTTGCAACGAGCGCTGATGGTGCGGTAAGCGGTGTGTAGGTAATGACAGTCGCAAGTTGTGACAAACGTGCTCCCTTAGTTCCAGATGAAAGAACTGCACCAACCTGGAGCGTTGTTGTCGATGACTTTACTTTAGAGAGCGCAAAGTTCGTTGTGCTAAGTCCCGCTGGGGTTGTGCCGGTAAGACTGTATGAACCACCGTCTGCACTATTCACGCCATCATAGCGATAGAAAAGCTTCATGACGGGATTCGCTCCTCCTGCATTTACGCGAGATGCACATGGGGTAAGTGCGATGTTGGTAATGGTTGATCCATCTGGAATACCTGCAAGAGAGACAGCATACGCATCACGCTGTCCGACTGTTGTTGTTTGGACATAATCCGTGAGCCCGTTACAGGAAGCTTCATCAACAAGAAGGTAGTGTGTGGTGCCAGTAGATGTTGTCCACTGGAGGCTATACCCTTCACCAGAGGGGAGAATTGTACTCGTCGTATCGGCAAATGCCTGATACCCAACCACAGAGAGCGCAAGCACGATAAGCCCGAAAAAAGTTTTTTTCATGCGTTTGAGTTATGAAGTTTTTAAAAGAACGTTATGGCCCTAATAAACAGACCTAAGCGGAAGATAATGAGTATAGCACTCCGATTTTAAAGAGTTACGCATTATAACACACGGTCAGTGGAAAAACTGTTGAAAGCATTGCGCCTCAATACTCCTTTGAAACAAGTACCATTTTGGTATACACTCCCTCATATATGCAGCGAACAATGATCGGGAACCTCCACGGCTCTCTTGGCAAAGAAGTACTCCTTAAAGGTTGGGTGGATATCCGCCGTGACCACGGAAAACTTATATTTATTGACCTCCGTGATGCCTCTGGGAAGGTCCAGATGGTCGCTCTCCCAAATCACAAAGAGGCCCATGAAGCGGCAAGCAAAGCCCGTAGCGAGTGGGTCCTTGAGGTCACAGGCAAGGTGAATCCTCGCCCAGAAAAGCTTGTCAACAAGAACGAACCTAATGGCGATATAGAAATCGAAATTCTCTCGATTGCGATTTTGAACGAGTCACTCACTCCCCCGTTTGATATCCGTGGTGATGGCCGTGATATTGGAGAGGATGTACGCCTTAAGTATCGTTACCTCGATCTCCGTCGTACTCGACTTCAAAAAAATATTCGTGCTCGCGATAAGGTCATTTCATTCTTCCGTGACTTTATGCACAAACATGATTTTGTGGAAATCGAAACGCCGATTCTCATGAAGGGCACTCCCGAAGGTTCGCGAGAGTACGTTGTCCCCTCACGTCTTGAGCAAGGAAAGTTTTATGTTCTTCCACAGTCACCACAACAATTCAAGCAGCTCGCTATGGTTGCGGGATTTGAGCGCTACTTTCAGATCGCTCGCTGTTTCCGTGATGAAGATACTCGTGGTGATCGTCAACCAGAGTTTACCCAGCTCGACCTCGAAATGTCGTTTGTCTCCCAAGAAGACATTCTCTCTCTTCTCGAGCCTATGTTCATTGACCTCGTGAAGACTCACTACCCAGAAAAGAAAATCACTACGCTCCCATTTCCTCGTATTACATACAAAGAATCGATGGAGAAGTACGGTAATGACAAACCTGACATGCGCGTGAACAAAGAGGACCCAAACGAGCTCGCATTTTGCTGGGTCATCGACTTCCCTATGTTTGAAAAAGACGACGAGGGTGGCATCCAGGCTGTTCACCATCCATTTACTGCTCCCAAGGAGGGCGATGAAGCACTTCTCGATACTGATCCCCTCAAGGCACGTGCAAATGCATACGACATTGTGCTCAATGGGTATGAAATCGGCGGTGGGTCAATTCGTATTCATAAGCGTGAAATGCAAAATAAGATTTTTGAACTTCTCGGGCTTCCAAAAGAGACTATTGAAGCACGATTTGGCCACATGCTCGAAGCATTTGAGTATGGTGCTCCTCCACACGGCGGATGCGCTCCTGGTATCGATCGCATTGTCATGCTCCTTGAGAATGAGCCAAATATCCGTGAAGTCATTGCATTCGCGAAGACTGGTGAAGGCAAAGACCTCATGATGGGCGCACCAAGTGAAGTTGCCCCCAAACAACTAAAAGAATTAGGCATCAAACTCCAATCATAAAAAACAAAAACTCCTGAGCGTCAGGAGTTTTTATTTGATGGGCTAAATGGTGATTCCTTTATAGGTGAATGGCTTTCCTTTGTTTGGGTTCCATCCTGGAGTTCCTTTTGATCTGAGTCTCCGGCGATCGTGTGTACCTTTGCGTTTCACTCGTCCTGAAAAGTTGTCCCGTACTTCTCCTTGCTGGCTTGCCTGGTGTGGCTGAAATTGCTGACCATCTCTTAAAGGTCTTCCGCTATGAAATCTCGCACTAGGCCTTGGGCGACTCCCAAAACGTCTCTCACTCCCAAAGCGACGTTGAGGTCGGTCAAATCCTCGACCCCCCTCTCGTGAGGCTGGAGCGTGGCGCTCAAGTCCAGTTGGAGTAGATACAGGGAGTTCTTTCTTGATGAGTCGTTCGATATCACGGATATCGCGGCGTTCTTCTGGAAGTGCAAACGAAATAGCGTGTCCTTGTGCACCAGCGCGGCCCGTGCGGCCAATACGATGTACATAGTCTTCAGCGTTTGAAGGAAGGTCGTAATTGACAACGAGCTCAATCCCTTTTACGTCAATTCCACGAGCTGCAATGTCTGTTGCAACGAGGATACGATAAGTTCCATTCTTAAATCCATCGAGGGCATTCTTGCGCTGTCCGAGCGTACGATCTGAGTGAAGTTCGTTCGAAGTGTGTCCGAACATGTGGATCATTCGCGAGACCTTTCGAGCGCCGTGCTTCGTACGCGTAAAAACGAGTGTCGATCCTGTATATTTTTCGAGAGTTTTTTTGAGAAGATCGGGCTTCTCATCTTTGCGGACTATACAAAATTCCTGACTGACATTTTCAGATGCTGTCCCCTGAGGAGCAACCTCAATACGCACAGGAAGTTTCATATAGCGTGTGGCCATCTTCATAATTTCGTGCGGAAGTGTCGCTGAGAAAAGCATGGTCTGGCGGTCTGCTGGAACTGACTTTGCAATACGTTCAATTTGTGGCGCAAATCCCATGTCGAGCATGCGGTCTGCTTCATCGAGGACGAGCACCTTCACCTTTGAAAGAGAAAGTGTTTTTTGCTCGAGGTGATCATTGAGTCGCCCGGGAGTTGCGATGATGAGATGAGGATTACGACGAATACCAGCGAGTTGCCCTCCCATCGACGCTCCACCAATCAGGACGACTGTTCGGAGCCCAAGAGACTTTCCAATTTTGGTGAGCTCAGTATCAACCTGAAGTGCAAGTTCGCGCGTAGGAAGCACGACAAGTCCCATCGTCTTATTGCGAGCAAGTGATTGAATCAGTGGAATACCAAAGGCAAGAGTTTTCCCTGTTCCGGTCTGGGCAATTCCCACGATATCTTTTCCTTCGACTCCCACTGGGATGGCCTGGGATTGAATAGGTGTTGGGGTGGTGATCCCAATCTTCTCAAGAATATCAAGAAGAGCGGGAGCAATCCCAAGACCATGAAAGTTCTGTCCGCCTACGGCGGTTTGTTCTTTGTGCATAAATGATTAGTGATTGAGTGGCAAATTTAGAAGCCACTTCATCTCGATCAGTCCAAGTACGAAAAGGAGAAATAGCACCTAATGAGACCAGGATAGCATGATATTTGATATTGGTCAATCTCCAGACAAAAAAATCCCCAGAAAGCCGGGGATTTTTCTTGGTTTATTACAGTAGGTTAATTACACCCAAGCGCTGAGCGGCATGCCTCACGGCCATCTCCAGCTTGGTCACACTGCGCACACATTGCGCTCATGTCCATTCCCTGCGGCATTGCTGAACCTGTGGCGCCTGATGCGGCTCCCGCCTGAGGAACCATTCCCTGCATCCCCTTCATCATTTCTGCCATATCCATGAATTCAACATCCTTTGGAGGGACAAAAAGTGTCGCATCAGCTTTCCATGATTCACAGTTGTAGTCATACGACTGTTTGAATTGTTCAGCAACATCATTCGTCATTGCTTGAGATCCATTCGTTGGCGCAGGATTTTTCATATCGCTTGTCGCAATCTTCATCCCCTTCTTTGTTGCGGGATCCCACATATAGACAACATCTCCGTCCATAATCATCGAAGATCTCGTCACCATACCCTTACCAGCTCCTGACAGGATCGTGCTTTCAAAGTCTCCACGCCCCTTACCATTTGATGAATAAAATGTTCCTGAAGATTTGTTGAGCGTGCTTGATTGAGTCACAGCACATTTTTGTGCGCCGGCCTTCCCTAAAAGATCAAAGAATGATGCTTTGGTTGTCGAGGTGTCTGCCACCTGAGCTGCCTTCTCGCTGTTTGATGATTCGCTCTCTCCCATGACAGACGGAGAGACGGATGCTTGTTCTGTCTCCACTGGTTCTGATGAGTTCGATCGCGTGAGCCCGTATGCACCTCCAATAATGACTAAAAGCCCAAGAACGACCCAAATAATTTTTGACGTGCTTGCTGTTTGCATATGCGGGTAGTATACGCTTCTTCGCAAAAGCACGCATTACCAAAGCTATCCACGTTCCGGATTCACATCTCTCGTGTATAATCTGGCCTATTGTTCGCTTTTTATTGGTCAAACCGAAACACGTTTACATGCAAATTCTTGCAATCATTGTCGCGCTCGTTGCGATTGGAGGTGGATACCTCTTTTTTACTAAGGCACCTGCGCAAGCTCCGGCAGCCGAAGCCGCACCTGTGGTAGCAGAGGTGGAGTCAGAGCCAGTAGCCCCTGTCACAACTGAGACACCAACAGCAGCGCCTGTCGCAGCACCGGTCTCTATGAAGAAAAAGTATATCGATGGACAGTACTCTGCTGATGCAACGTACACAGTACCAGAAAATGCGGTTGAAAAAATTACCGTCTCCCTTACGCTTAAGGATGGAATGATTACTGCTGTTGATTTCACAGGAAATCCAAAGGAACAGGGATCTGTATTTAACCAGAAGAAGTTTTCAGAAGGATACAAAGCACTTGTTGTCGGAAAAAATATCGATGAGGTTGCCCTCACGGTCGTCAATGGTGCATCTCTTACTCCAAAAGCATTCATGGATGCCCTCGGTCAGATCAAAGTGAAGGCTCAATCACAGGCATAGTCTGTTCAAAAGAATTGTGCTTGGAATCCGGACGAGGACATCATCCTTCGTCCGTTTTTCATTATGCAGCTTTCAAACTCATGTGCGGGACGAAAGTTCTCTTCTGGAGTAAAAAAGAGACATGTCGCAAGCGCATCTGCTAGTGCTGCAGAATCAGCCGTGACCCATGTAGCGAGCACATCTGTAGGCGATGTCAGTGTTTCTGGGTCAATGGTGTGGTGGTACCCCCTCCAACGCCTACGCGCGCCACTGGAAGCACAAAAAGCACCCTTCCCCCTCAGTTCGATAACCCCAATCACTTTTGAGGAATCTTCTGGGTCTTCAAGTCCGGCTCGAATGACCCCATGCATTCTCTGATATGCAATGTCACCGCTCCCATCAACTAAGAATTCCTCAATCCCTTCATTTCGAAGAATATCTACGATTCGATCAACCATATACCCTTTACCCAATGCGCCAAGATCGATCAGCACTGGCTCACGAAGGTCAACATGCGTGTCATCGACAATCTTCAGTGTTTCTAGAAATTGAGGCGTAGGCCGGATCTGAGTCTTGGGGGTGAGAGAGTACTCTTTGTCATAGCCGAGATCGCTGATCGTGTGTCCGATGAGTGGATTGAGCTTTTGCATTGACGGAGTGTAGAGTGATCGATACAGGCGGAGCATCGCCACCAAGTCACTCGGAACTTCTACGACACCTGTTTTTTCTGCGAGCATCGATATCAACGACGTTGGAATAAAGCGCGAGAATGTCTGATCAAAATGCTTCGTCTTCGTAACCACTTCATGCTCTATCTTTTCTTTTTGTGATTGAGTGAGATCGTCCCACAGAGTCACTTTCCATGTTGTTCCCATGGATTCGTAGCTGAATGAATGCGGCAACGCGCCTTCTTCCATATGCGGCTATCATTCCACAAAAAAACACACCCCGGAAGTGGGGTGAGCTTTTTATTTCTTTTTCTTTGGAGCCTTCTTGGTTTTTTCTTTCTTCGAAACAGGAGCAGGAACTTCTTCATTGGTTTCCTTTACTGCTTTTGGCTCACTCTTTGGCTGAAGAATCTCAAGAATGCGGTTGACTTTCCCTTGAAGGAAATCAATCTGCGCCTTCAGCTCTGCGATCTGTGTGTTTCCTTGTGCTTCACCCTCGTGACGTCGTGGAGGAAATTCGCGCTTGGTCGACTCTCTCCATGGTGCTGGGCTTTCCTTGGCAAAGCAGTCACGGCAGTAGACCGGCTTTTCTCCAGTTGGACGGAAAGGAACCTCGCATGTGTTTCCGCAACTTGCACATGTCGTCGAGTACATTTTCTTTTCTCCAAATGAAGGTCTTCCTCCGAAGCCACCTCCAAATCTCTTTCCACCACCAAACTTATTTCCAAATCGAGGGCGTCCACCAAAATCGCCGCCTCCTTTTCTAAAACCGCCCTTTTTAAAGTCTTTCATGATGTTATATGTATATCACAAATTTAAGATTTTGACAAGGTGTGCTATACTCATCCACTATGACCGAGAAAGAAAGTTCACTTATCCCACTTGCTACGCAGCACGTCGGAGATATGGTGCGTGATGCACTTCTCTATGCCCCGCCAGCGCATGCACTCGTTGTGTACGACTCTTCTGCACCACTCGCACGCATTCTTACGGCTGCATATCAGGCAGTCCTTCCAGATGCACGATTTATAGATTTCGATACCGCCACCAAAGAAGCGGTGATTGCTTCATTTGATACTCTTTCTCCCGGAGATCTTGTGGTTCTCATCCAGTCTTCAAATTTCCGCCTCGACGAGTTTCGCATTCGCCTCCACCTCTTCTCTAAGAAGCTCAAAGTGATTGAGCACATGCATCTGTATCGCAATACAGAACCTGTGTGGGACGTCTACATCAATTCACTCGCATACGACCGTGCGTGGTATCACACAATTGGCACGAAGATCAAAGCACAACTTGACCGTGCGGAGTATCTTACGATCAAAGGTGCTAGCGCAACACTGCATATCGCTGGAGGAATGGAAGATGCCAAGCTCAACATTGGCGACTATCGAGGTATGGAAAATATCGGCGGCACATTTCCTATCGGCGAAGTCTTCACTGAGGCGAAAGATTTCTCCACCATGAATGGATCTGCGATGATTTATGCGTTCGCAGGTGGAGATTTTTGCGTCAATATGCACGAGCCATTTCGTATCGATATTGCCGGTGGTGTGGTCACAGGCTGGGATGAACGTGCCCCTCAAGGATTTGTTGATATCGTTGAAGCAATACGCCTATATGAGCGTCCCCTGATTCGCGAGATCGGGCTAGGACTCAATCGTGCGATCACCCGAGAACGGTATGTCGAGGACATCAC
>CAYPEZ010000029.1:0-11520 GCA_964409985.1 uncultured Candidatus Saccharibacteria bacterium | reverse complement strand
GTCTGCAACGATATTATTTCGAAATGTCACATTAGTAGATTCTTGTGCGAGTCCGTTGCACCACGTTCTCTCGGTTCCGAAGACTCCATATCCTGTGTTGTGATTGTATGCTTCAGAAAACTCCACTGTCACATTTGTATCTCGGTTGAAATACATCCCACAGTGATATGAGCCGTCGACTTTGACATTTTTTACATAAATATTTGTGTGTCTATCTGCTCTGACCCCCATATCTCCTGCGTTCCGGATTTCAATATCCTGAATGGTCACATTGTCGCTTGAAATAGTAATTACGTTTCCATAGAGTCCTCTGGCGTCATATTGATTGTCAAAGACAGGCCGCAGGTTATTTCCAACACCAACCATTGCTTGCCCTGTTCCGTCTATAAAATATGATCCAATGACTGCGGGGTCAGACGCTGTTCCACCCCATGTGACATTGAGGCGTTCGGTGTTCCACTGCTCTCCAGCACGGAAAAATACATTTGAACCAGCGGGGAGTGTCGTTGCATTGACCTTTGCCAATGTCCTCCAGGCAGTTGCGGGAGTGCGCCCATCGCTAGAGTCGTTTCCTTGTGTGCTCACAAAATAGCTTGATGCCTGAAGTGCTGTGACAGGATAGGGCGCAGTAGGGCTTAATCCCGCAATACTAGGTGTTAGGGATGGTGGAGGGGTCGAAGGAGAAGGTGTCGGAGTTGGGTTTGGAGTTGGGGTACCTTGTACCACCGTGCCCTCAGTCACGGGCGCATACATGACAATGTAATCTTCTCGAGTGGGATTGGGGACAATCTCTAATTGATCAATGATTGTTGAAACATTTACATAATAATCAGTGTTTGGTTTCACCACACATTCATTGGGGCCTGGTGTTCCTGAGGTCTTGAGAATTATTTCCAAGTGGCCTGTGGGCCCAGATGACATCGTCCCACACTTTCCCTTAAAAGATCCTGTGGGGTCATAGAGCTCTGCTGTGCCAAGCGCATCTCCTGCCACAGTACTCAAGTTTATGTTTAGGCTTTCGTTACGCACATAGTCGCATGTGCCCGCGAGACTCGTGCTTGCTATACCATTGAGGCTACACCATGTTGTTTGCGTGGTGGCAGTTCCTCGAGGTGCAGTTGATTGAATATTCTGGAGCATGTGTTCGTAGACCCAACCTGTTGGCCCTTCATCAAATTGCACCTGCCACCAACGATATCCTCCGAGATCACGAGGTCCTCCAACCACTAGTCCCGGTGTATCTGGTGGAAGCGTTGCGATCACGCGCCCCCCGGGGTTGTCCCACACAGCAACCGTTGCCATGTTGAGCACTACGTCACCAATACGAATAGTCATTCTTCCTGGTGTGGGAGTTGGTGTTGGGGAAGGAGTAGGCGTGGGGGTTGGAGAAGGACTGACCGATGAAGGATAGTTCGTAGGATACGTTGTGTATATTCCTGATGAAGAATTGCTACACCCAACCCCACGCTCAATGCATGGTCGAATGATATTTTCCCAAATGTTTCCTTCGTTTGGTGGGTTAAATTGCGATGGTGTTGCTGCCCAAGTGATTGGAGCCCACACCATGTGTGTATATTTTTCAAATTGTGCGATATCAAGAAATTCAGCCATACTATCAACACCGTATTGTCCCCATCGGGTCCAGTCAGGATCTTCCACCAGTCCAATCCAAGGGAGTTTGCCACGAAGGTCTGTACCGGCAACACCAGAATTTACTGGGTCAGGATTTCCTCCTCCAAGGTCAGCTGCCCCACGAAACGCAGATTTGCCCCACCCTTCGGACTCCCCTTGGCCAGGAGTTACCGCACCGACACGACCTGGCCAATCGTATGTATCGTAATCTGACATTGCAATGCCGTGTTGCTCAGCCCACTGCCAAAAGTCGAGAGCATCCTGATATGTCGGTGGCCAGTCCAAACGAATACCTATGGTAGTTTTTGGGCAGGCAGCTTTCATGGCAAGCAGCCACCGTTTTACTTGTTCAATATACGCTGTGTATGAATATCCGCTTTCGGCGAGCTGTGTTGGTGTCATGCCAACAGATACTCCACTGAGTGTAATTGCTTCAAGTGCTGAATTTCCATCGTATTGTGAACAAAGGTATTGCCCGAGTGCAATATACCGATCCATCACTGCTGGTGTGTAGCTACGTGTGATGACAGAAAGCCCGCCTCCTCCCATCGGACTCAAGACATACCACCCATTGTTTCCTGCTGGGTCAGATGGATTTGCGTATGTGGGATTTGTTTTCAAGTATAGAGGAAGGAGTAGTCCATTCTGAAGATCAGATGGTGGAAACCCTCCGTAAATTTTATCCTCAATAGTGAGAATGAGATGTTTTCCGTTTGCAGCAGCTTGCGAAAGATGCCAATCCATAAAATCTTTCGCTTTTTCATATCCGACGCCGGTCACAGGATCGCCCGGAGTTGCTCCTTCAAAGGCTCCTAGTTGTATTGCTCGAAGAACTCCTTTCCATGGAGAGGGAAGAGCATACCAATTTGAAGTGATCGCTCGTGCTGCAGCTGTATCTTGGACCCCCTGCTGCTCGACATAATGCCCAGGGTTCCATTTGATTCCAGATGCCGTTGGTGGTGATGGAGGTGTGGCTGTGGGCGTTCCAGATGATGAGCATCGTCCATTGTATGCGGTGGGGCACGCCGTGTGTGTGACGGCATGAGCGGGGTTAGAGAGATATGCTAGGACTCCACTCGAGCCATCCCAGCGCATGGCAGGGATTGGGGTTGATCCTCCATACTGAATAGGATCATACCCGTAATATGCGACCCATACGGTGTGGTTGCTAAGAAGATGATCGTTTGCATAATTGTTTACGACCTCTGGGGTCGTGAGTTCGCTGCGAACCACCTGCGCTTCCCATTGTTGTGGAACTCGAGCACGATTGTCGACTGTACCAAATGTTC
Source organism: uncultured Candidatus Saccharibacteria bacterium (assembly GCA_964409985.1). GTDB lineage: Bacteria > Patescibacteriota > Minisyncoccia > Phycocordibacterales > UBA6899 > CAYPEZ01. Next base: position 8,599 of record CAYPEZ010000029.1, on the reverse strand, counting down.
CAACTCCAGGAACAATGCCTGCGCCACGTATCTCGAGCTCACCATAACTATCTTCGTTAGGGTTTGGTGGCATCGAAAATCCCGGAAGGAGATCGGGGCCACCCTGGCCGATGCCGTACTGCAACTGGAGAGCGATCAAATCTTTTGTCGGCTGAACATCTACGAGAAAATTATTTTGTATAACGACAGGCGTCTCTTTGAATGCGGCTTGGAGGATAGCAGGGAGACGATTCCATTGCGCAGCAAGCGATGCATTGTCCTGTCCGTTGACATAGACAGATGTTTCTCCAACCGTCACCATTTCGACATTTGGGTTGCTATCGTATCGTGCTGCAAGAGCTTGGATAAAAGCAATGTACCGGTCCATACATGCGGGGATATCGAGCCGGGCAGCGTGTCCTCCGTACGGCATGTTTCCACCGCAACCCATGTCGATGAGGTAATCCCCAATTGCACGATTATCTGCTCCTTGCGGTGTACCAGGGAGACTCCCTCCGTACACAATATGAGCAGGGGTAATGATCGATCGCTTGCCCATTGAGGCTAGATAATTAATCTCAGCGTCGACGTAGCTCCAGTCGTATACACCTTGCTGGTTTTCAACCATTCCCCAGTTCACCACAAATGCTGCTCCAAGCACTGTAGGGACATTGCGAATTGTATCGTAGACGCGAAAACGCTCGTCTTGTTTATTATTCCACCCTTGCTCATCAGCGCGAACATAATGCCCTGGGTGCCATTTGATCGTAGGAAGAGCGGTCTGTGAATACGCATAACCGACGAATGCGAGGGATATCGTGGCAACGATCCACCATACAAAAAACTTCAGGGCCGGGTGGGAGAACATGGCTCTATTGTACTAAGAAGAAGTCACTTGTGCGACGAAAAATGTGTATATCTCATCAAGAGAGACTTCATGCCGATGTTGGAGAGATTTGGGCTTACTGCACATTCACTGTTGAGACGTTGTACCACCCATCCCCACCACGATTTCCGAGTGCGAGTTCTAGGGGGGGATTCCCGGCTGCACGCTTATTCAGCATGGCAACATCAAGACTGTATGTTCCCGCTGCCACCCCTCCAGGAACAGTGAACGTGTCATCAAGCCGGTGGAATCCGGGAAGCCAAAGCCTGATATCTTGAGCACTCTCCCACTGTGCGACAATTTGGCCACTACTGGACCTGAGACGATAGGCAATGGGGTACTGATGATATGAAGGAGCGACACCACGATTGATCCAGTACGTCTGCATTGCAAGCTGTCCTCCTGGTGCGACGCTTGCTGTGTGCTGAATAAAGTTTGGCGCAAAGCGGTATCCAATATATTTGAGCCACTCATCAAGCTTCCCAAGCCACTCCGGAGGAATTCCATGATCCTTGAGATTGATCGTGGATGTGTGCCAGTCTTGGGCTTCACGCAATATAAGGTCTATATCTGCTTCTGAGTTCACAACCCACCCAGGCCAGTCTGTGAGGTTCTCACCACAAATCTCCATACTTACAGGACCGTTTTGCCACGCATTTGCTGCGATTCCGGAAGCAATTCCTCGGTAGAGCGATGGATGGTGCCATGTCAAATCTCCATAACAGTCTCCTCTCCACCCAGTGCCTCTCGGCAGGGCGTTTCCTGCATCATTAAACGTAGAAAGATATCCTACGAGTACTGTTTTTGGGGTATTTGGGAAATATTGAAAATGCCAATCAACAATTCTTCGAGCGTTTTCTGGTGTGGGGAGATAGGAATTTGCGAGGTCTTGTTGAGCGGGGAAATAGTTGTGCCACTCGCCCCACCTTCCCACAAAACCCACATCAACCATGTTGAATTCAGGGGCGTCTCCATAACGCTCTGAGATTGCTCTGAGTGCTCTCTCTACTCCTGCCATAAACACAGGATTATTATGGTCTGCGATATTTGTTTCTCCATAGCCACCACCAGGAATTGGTATAGATGCGACTCCTTGTGCCGCCATCCAATCAGGAACGTTAGGCATGATACGCCAATCAATGGTCCAGCCATTCGCTCTTGCTTCTTCTATCGCTCGATCAAAAGTCCCCGCCCAGTTGTACTGACCTTCTTGGGGCTCGAATTCATTCCAATACCATCTGCGATAAAGAACAACGCCTCTTGGACGGTCGTTGTTCGACATCCACCAATACGTCACCCCAATTCCTGGATTGTGGAGAAGTTGGGTTGTTTCTGCTGGACGAACTTCTGTCATACCTCCTGTGAGTGGGGGATATGATGGAGGAGTAAAGTCTGCAGGAGGTTTGGGTGTTACTGGGGTTGGGGAAGGCGATGGAGGAGTTGGTGTGGGGTTGGGTGAGCCAGTTGGTGTGGTGTAGGGGCACGAAGTCATTGGCCGGTTTGCCACAAGAAGCCTTCCGACCTCTCCATCACCCAAACGGATTTTGTATGCATGTGTCTCTCCTGCATTAATAGAACGTGGAGTCCCGTACTGTGGAGAACATATTTCTCCTGTCGTGAGTGGTGTGTTGGTGTTTATTGTCAGGCAGGTGAGTCCAGGAGTTCCTTGTGCACACCCACTCTGTACTGTGACAGTTCGAGATTGTGTGGCGCAAACAGCGTTGCTACAAATGCGTACGATGACCTGGTATGTTCCTGTATTTGGACCAAACGTGAGATTCTCTGCGCTTGTGAGATTGTCTCCACATGCTGGAACCGACATCTCTGGGATGCCTGCATCAGTACAAGCAATTTGGTTATCAACCAATCGTCCAGTCTGAGTGTTGTAGACTGAAAACTCAATAAGCGTAATACCTCCTGGATCACTGGCGCTATATTCAACTCGTTGTGCCCCCGCACTAATGGATGCGCCCTCAAGAAGATTTCTGAATGTAAACGTTGGGGGTGTGGCCTGCTCTGTTGGTCTCACTGTACACATTGTTGGTACGACTGGAGTAAATTGCGATGCTTGAGATTGTGTGAATGTGCCTACAAACTCACATGTGTCGACTGGAGAACACGTGTTAATCCCTGGATTTGTTGGATTCTCATTACGAATATTAATGACGTATGCGGTATTTGGCTCCAAGATACATCCTGGCGGCGTGCTTGGGGGAGGGTTACCACCACCAATCTGAAACGCAAGACTGAGGTCTGTTCCTGTGACTGCGCACAGCCTTCGATCAAGATTTTCATATCGAAAATCACACGCAGCCTTTGAAATATTTGCATATTTCACACTGTTGGTGTTTTCTGGTACTTTGACCGTCACAGGTTCATCAACTGTTGTTGGTGGGTTTGTTGAGGGGTCCACAACTCTAGGGACCATGATTGTCTTTTGTACCGTAACACCTTTTGTGACAAATGAACCATAAGCTCCAGCACCGGCCGTGGTGAATTGGATAGAAACACTCTGATCGTTTCCCAAGACAATTTTTTCTTCGCGCGTTCCGGATCCGAGCGCACTCCAATCCATTGCGGTATTTGGTTGGGCGCAAGAGATCGGTCCGGTTACTTCCTGTGGCATGTCTTGAATACACGCTCCTGAGGTGCGTGCGACAACACGTATTGTTAGAACTCGGCTTTGCTGCCCAGCGCCAAGATCATTGATACCGATGACTGTGTATGTGTAGACTCCTGCCGTCGGAAATGTGACAGCACCACCTGCCCCTACAACTGTTGGCGCACCACCAGAAATTGTCCACGTATATGATGTGGCCTCAGGATAACAGCGAACAGAAATGTTTGTCGTTTGGCCTTCAAACAAATTCATGTTTGAACTCGAAAGTATACACACGGGCGAGCCTGCTGGTGCACCACCGACCCCCACAGGGTCTCCTGGTCGTGCGGGGACAAGCGGGATATTTACTGGGTCCAGAAGCCTGTTGTTGACGGAGTTGATGATCATGAATGATCCAAACGCAAGCAAGAGACCAAAGAGAGCGGACTTCACACACTCCTTCGCTTCTTCTCGTGCGGAGGGACTGGTGCTCGTCATGACCTTGAGTCCACACCACGTGATGCGAATGACAGCCAATATTCCAGCAATACCGATCACAAAACGAAACATCCCAATAAAATATTGTTCAAGCGTTGGAGGGGCTGTGACAGGGAGAAATCCTGTTATTGGCTCAAGAAGGGTATATTCAAGGGCACTTGCAAAGAGTGGGGTAAAAATGAGCGCAGCGATGACCAGGGTCTTTTTCATGAGCGTTTTCCAAGAGCCTTAAGGGCCTCCGCGATGATCTGCTTTGACTCGGTGTGGTGACGAGCAATGGTATGCACAACATCTCGGATATCACGGATAGTATACCCGAGAGACTCCAGTGCCTCCAGTGCTTCACGCTCGGGCTGTCCCGCATACGTAGAATCTGAGAGAGGGAGATCACGAAATTTGTCTCGCAGTTCAAGGATTATTTTTTCCGCACTCTTTTTTCCAACCCCTGAAATTTTAGTCAGATATGCTGTGTCTCCAAGCGCAATAGCGTGTTTCATTGCTCCTGGGTCTGTTCCAGAAACAATCGCCATCGCACTTTTTGGGCCAATGCCTGAAACAGAAAGGAGGATTTCAAAGAGCTCGAGGCCTGATTCTTCTTCAAATCCATAGAGGGTCATTGCATCTTCGCGTACAGCGAGGTGGGTTAAGAGAGAAAGGTCGTCTCCTTCCGACGTTGTTGACCGTAGCTGTTCCGTTACAGTCACTCGATATCCGACTCCGTGGACATTAAGAAGGATGTCTTTGGGGAACACACGCAAAACCTTCCCACTGAGAAAGCCAATCATCTCCATAGAATAGCACGGTTTCTTCCTGGGTGTCCTTCTTGCAAAACACAGGGGTATTTGATAGTCTCCCCCTATGCCAATTACATCATCAGCAACACGCGCTCTTCGTGTCTCTGCCCGCAAGCGGGTCTATAACCAGACACGGACACGCACGATGCACAATGCCATCCGTGCTGTTCAAGATGCCGTCAAAGCAGGAAAGGGAAGCGAAGCAGCCGCCCGTCTTGCATACAAAGCAATTGATAAAGCCGCAAAGCGCGGAGTAATCAAAAAAGCCACCGCAGCACGAAGAAAGTCTCTTGTTGCGAAACTTCTTGTTACAAAAAAGAAGTAATACAAAAAACCTCCGTTCGGGAGGTTTTTTGTTTATGTGACTTAGACCAACTACACCTTTCCTTTCAATTGTTCTTCGACCATCTCTGCAACCTCGTGGGGGAGGACATTTGATTTAATGAGATACGTTGCGGCCCCAAGTGAAATACCTTTTTCGATCTCTTCTCTCCCACCAAGATTAGAAAGGATAATGACAGGAATGTCTTTTGTTGCTGGGTCTTTTTTGAGCGTCTCTAAAATCTCAAAGCCTCCCATGTCTGGAAGCATGACATCAAGGAGAACACAATCAACCCCCTGGTGTGCTTTTTCAATACCTTCTTTTCCAGACATTGTGGTGTCGACGGTAAATCCAGTCTGTGCGAGTTTCTCCGCAACGAGACTTGAGAGAAATGCGTCATCTTCAATTACGAGGACTTTTTTAGGCATGGAGGAAGTATACACCCACGAGAGAAGTTCCTCATCCACACTTTGACGGTAGGCCAAAAAGTCAGTAAAGTCGTCACAGAAGCATATTTGAAAGAGGATACTATGACCCCCAAGAAAGTCCTCACGGTTCTTGATCGGTACGAGATGGCAATCGGGCTACACGTCGCTTCTTCCGTATCTGCTGATTCAGAAGTAGAACAGGAGCAGTTGAAGCATCTTCTCACCATGATTCCCCAAATGAAGATATTTATCCAAGCAGAGCAGATGGATAAGGTGTTTCGATGGCTTGGTTTCATGCAAGGGGTACTTTGGTCAACCTCCATGTATACTCTCGACGAACTCAAACAACACAACCGAGAGGAATCACTTCCTCCGCATGTAGCAACGTAATACAAAACCGGCTTCACTGCCGGTTTTTTTCTGTGGTTCTCATGCAAGGTCCTTGGATATTTTGACACGCAGACTCTTTTCGAGAATAAACAAAATGCCTAAACAACACGAGCGACAAAGCATCTTCTGTATCAAAAACCATGATGGCTTCGTCTGGCATCATACAGAAAAACACCAAGCAGTTGGTGTTTTTCTGTCTCAATGTCCTCTCGGTAAATCGGTCACACATAAATTTCCTGACGGAAATTTTGTGCGACCCCACCTCGCGATTTTTGCCTTGCGCAAGGCGCAAACAAAAATATCGCTCCGGTTTTCGATCCCTACCCATACCGTGCTCAAGCACGGTACTCGAGAGGGCAAACAAAAACCGGCCCGAAAGGGCGGTTTTTGTAAATTGTCCAATCATCCTTGCCTTTGCGCGAACCTATTTCGAGTCCCTCGGCACCCCCGCTCGCTTCGCTCGTCGCCCCAACGGCACCTCAGACTCTTGATTTTTTCCACCCCGCCAATAAAAGAGTAGCATATGGATGGAGGTTGCCGTGGGGCGCACTGTCGCACAGCCAGAAAACGAGCAAGTGTGAATCGAGAGTTTGGTGGTCGTTGGAGGTGCTCGTTTTCGTGGCTGATGCGCCAGTCGAGGGCGCTTCCTCTTTGTGTTTGTTCGCCGTCGTCTGTCCATCTCTCCGAATAGAGGTTGGTGATCGCCAGAGGTCGAACGGCTCATTTCTTCCCAAATGAGCCGTTCGGCTAGCGTTTAGTATATGAGACAGCGTGGCCTGTCTTTCCAGTCTGCATGATGCGTCCTTGTTGTTCGAGGTGTGAAAGGTAGCGGGTGGCGGTTGCATCCGAGACATGGAGGAGTTTCTCGACCTCGTCGTTGGTGATGCTGGGTTTCTTTGCAAAGAGTCCCATGATCTTCTCGAGTTTCTTTTGCTTGCGGGACTGGATGACCGCACGGGCTTTGTCGAGGAGAGTCCGGGCCACGCTCCGCGGGGACGCGACCACAGGCGCGGGCAACGGCTCATTTCTTCCCATTTGAGCCGTTGGGGCTTCTGGGAGTTCCTCCGCTACTCCCTCTGGGGTGACGGTTTGAGCCGTTTCCGCGAGAGGAGCAGGCTCTGCCTGCGGTGGTTCCACGACAACAGAGTTGTCGGTCGCCACGGGGTCGGGAGTGGTTATTGCGGGTTCTACGGCAGGGCTTGTTTGCTCGTCCATAAAACTATAGGAACCCAGCGTATTGCGGGTAGTTCGCTTTTACTAAAGACTTCCACTCCGCCGTCTCGTTCGCGCCAAGGTCGGTCTTGTTGTACACCAAAAGCACGTGGACACTATTTGTGCTGTGGTGGACGGCAATGATGCATCTATTCCCCGATGCATGTCGTGATGGTCCAGGGCCTGCCACACGAAACTCGGTTTTGCAGATTTTTATATCCCTCGCATCAATAATGATTTCGACGATGCTGTTTACTCCAAGGAGCCCGTCAATACGCTTGAATTCTTCCTCAACGGCGTTCCATGTCGTTTCCCAATGGCTTTTGTGCTTCTTTTCAAATCGTGAAATGAAGTGACGTTCGGCATACTTCTCAACAATGACAGCATAATTAGTAGACATGCTCTGGGTCTTCCTGTGTGATCAACTCATACGGGATAATCTCATCAGGGGAGCATAGCCGATATGGCAACTGCTGATGAGTGAAGTTTACGATTTCCTGCGTGCGTTTATCTTTCCATTTTACTGCGATTTTTTTCATAAGTTCAAACTCGTCTTTTTGGAGAAGGTCGAGTTTCTGTCGGGATGCGCCCTCACCTGCGGATACAAGCAAAGCATCGCCCTTGCGGTCAACCACAATCTTTCCTTCTTCTTCCAATTCGGTCAGGGCGCGAAAATACGGGTCAGGCACAGGGCCGTAGGCACGGCGAAGATACTGCATCCCGCTCATGCTTTTCATTGTGTTGTAGTACCAACTAAAATCGGCAAGATAGAGCAGTTTAGCCAGTTTTGTCTTTGGAATCCTCCCATCTTTTGAAAGGGGAGTTTGCAGATATGCCAAGATCATCTGCTTATACTTCTCATATTGTGGAGCAATGGCGCGGGTAAACTCTTCGATCGAAATACCGAATAGTTCTGCCAATTTTTCTGCCTCTGGGAGGGTGAGTTCCCGTGATCCCGTCTCAATGGCGGTATATGACGGTCTTGAAAGCCCAAGTTTATCTCCTACAAAAGACTGCGAAAACCCACGCTCTATTCGAAGCGCTTTGATAAATGGTGCATATTTGGTGCTCATAGGGGTAGTATATACAACTATGTAAAGAAAGTAAACATTAAATGTAGGTACTTTATACACAGTGTGCTATAATACCTAAGTATTGGCTTCGTCGAACCAAATTACAAACCAACTCAAAAGTCATGATCTACCAATTCAAGGGTCCATACTCATTCGATAACGCTACGGTAGGCGATTGGAATTCCACTGCGATTGGAGTGTATTACTGTGGCGCAAAAACCGCAGATGGTAAACTCTCTATCTATTACGTTGGAAAATCTGTTGCCGATGGAGGAATTCGCGGGCGGCTACTCCAACATCTCAGTGAAAAAAAATGGCCTGATGTAACTCACTTCGGGTACGAACAGTGCGATACCACCAGAGAGACAGAGCAGCACGAACTTGCAGAAATCGCCAAGTATAAGCCGAAGTACAATAC
>CAYPEZ010000028.1:0-11964 GCA_964409985.1 uncultured Candidatus Saccharibacteria bacterium | reverse complement strand
TTTCTGTTACTGCAAAATGCATTCTCGAATCTGAGAGAATTATCTGGAGCCCGCACATAGATGAGTTGGGTAGCTATTATGCTGTGATATCTTGGGGGACTGATCAGGAATCGAACTCGGTTGTTGAAATCGCTGCGCAAGATGAGTATCAACCAGACGCCGCAGACCCATATGTTTCAAAGCAAGGTGAGCCAAATGAGCGAGTTTCTGATCACGTGATTCGAGTGATTGGGCTTCGTCCCGGTACGCTTTACCATTTTCGTGTGTCTTCTGAGGCGACACTTGGGCTTATTGGCAAAAGCAAAGATTTCACACTTACCACAAAGTCTATTCTCCCAATCATCAGCACATTCCGTGTACTAAAGGCTGAAGAATACTCAGCGACGCTTGGGTGGACAACAACGGTCCCATCTTCAGGCGTTATTGAGTTTACAAACTTGAAGACAAAAGAGTCACGCTCGGCAGGAACACCCAATCTCGCAACTGCCCACACTGTTAAGCTGAACGATCTCAAGCTCGGGAGTAAGTATCAGGCAATTCTTAAAGTCGAAAATGCTCAAGGGGATAAAGTCATTTCAAATCCTATTCAATTTACGACAGTAAAAGACCAAGCGCCACCTCTCATTTCAAAAGTCGCAAACGAATCAACGTTGTATCCTTCCGCAGAGGCAAAAGTCCAAACCATTGTATCTTGGTCTACAGACGAGCCGGCATATTGTGAGTTTTTCTATCGAGAAGGCATTGCTCCCGGAATTGAGCCGACAGGTTTAGGAGAGAATAAGGAGCCAAAGTCAGCACACGTACAAGTTGTTGTCGAGTTCATGCCCTCGACGGTCTATCAATATTGGGTGGAATGTAAAGATCTGGCAGGAAACAAGATTAAATCTGAAAACTTTGTCCTCTTCACTCCGAATAAGGAGAAAAGTATTATTGATATCATCCTCGAGAACTTTGAAGGGACATTCGGCTGGGTCAAGAACATCGGTAAGTAGTCCGGTAAAAAATACGTATGGAACATAATATTTTGAAAATGAAACCCAAACATTCTCGCAACGAGAGAATCTCATTCAGTTCGAGGCGGGAGCGAGGATCTGGTCGAGCCGTACTCCTGTACGGTGAAGACGGACCGGAGCGAACAACGATGGAATGGATGAGATTATCCGTTGCCGCTGTGTTGCAAAATAAACTCTAGTATGGCTAAACCAATTATTTTCGCAGATAACATTGAGATCACCTACAACCTTGGAAAAAGTAATGAATTCAAGGCGAATAAGGGAACAACTGTAGAGATTTTTCCACACGAGTACATCATCCTCTTTGGTCCATCGGGGTGCGGAAAGTCGACGCTTCTCTACAGTATGTTCGGTGTTCTTCAACCCTCAAAAGGAAAGATGTGGGTAAAAGGGGAAAGTATCTATGATTATTCTCCAATGGAGATGGTGCTCTACCAGCGCAAGATCATGGGTATTATGTATCAGCAATTTAACCTCATACCCTCGATTACTGTTCTCGACAATGTGGCCCTTCCATTGATTTTTGCTGGCGTTGGTTCAAAGGAGCGTGAAGAAAAAGCCTGGGAACTCTGTCGACGTTTTATGATTGACCAGGTGGCACACAAGCGACCACCGCTTCTTTCTGGAGGACAACAGCAACGTGTCTCCGTCGCTCGATCACTGGTGAACGACCCAGAGATTCTTATTGCAGACGAGCCGGTCGGAAACCTCGACTCTATTACCGCTGCGCAGGTTATGGATACATTGGCTGAAATTAACGACAAAGATAAGAAGACCGTTATCCTTGTTACCCACGATGCAAAGTACCTCCCATATGCGCACCGTGTTGTATATATGGCTGATGGAAAGATCGTGCGAATCGTCCCAAATCCGGAAAAACGACAAATTATCCAACCCCCTCCAGGATCAACGATTATTACAGAGATCGAACAATTGTCCCGTATTTATCCATACGACTCTCCTCAAGAACTTCAAGTCAAAAGCGTCGTAAATTTCATTACACAAGACATTACCTACGACCAAATTTTGCGTTTAGAAAAAATGACTGAGCAGGTGATCAATGGAAAGATGAACCAAGACGCATATTTGCGCCTTCTTATGCTTGAGTATGAAAAAGGTGGAGCTGGTATTGATGTCTCTCAAGCAACAAAAATGAGCGAACGCGTTGAAAAAGTCCTCGATCACGGAAGGGATGTCGCACGATTTCGTAGGATGGTTGCGGGCGTGACAGGTATTCCAAAGACTCAGTATGTCGAACGTTTGGAACAATTTCTTATTGAAGAAAGCCAGCTTCAGCTTACACAAGCGCAGCGGCAGCATTTGAACGAAGCTATTGAGTACCGCATTGGAGGATTTACAAAAAAAGAAGATTTCTTCAATCAACTTTCTCTTTCTCCTGACCAAGGAGGCGTTGGGCTTTCTTATAAACAAGTGTCTGATGCCACGCGCCTTATTGAGAAATTAATTGCGCAGGGAGTGATGCATATTGGCTCTGCCCACCACTAATACATCTATGCGTTTACAGGATATTGCAATGCTATCGACCCGTATGTTCAAAACGAACCCCGCTCGTACGTGGCTGACGATCGGTGGTATGGGTGTCGGGACTGGTGCAGTTGTCACTCTCGTGGCGCTCGGTTTCGGTCTCCAGGGAATTATTCTAGAACAGATTGTTCTTGGAGAAACGCTTTTGTCTTTGTCGGTGAATAATCCTCCGTCAAAAGTTATTACACTTACAAAAGATAATATTGAAAAATTGAGGCGACTCGAAAACGTAAAAGATGTTGCGCCAATGGCTAGCGTAGCAGCGCTGATTACAACCCAAGGGCAGTCAGGTGAGAGTCTCACAGGAAATACATTTCTCCAGGGGGCAGACCCTGCGTACTTTCGTTATACCGGTACTAATGTTGTCGAGGGAGAGATTTTTACTGATGATAATGCGGCAAAACTCAAAGATGGGGTGATTCTCACAAAAGCGGTATTAAAGCTGTTTGCTATCGAGGATCCTAAAAAAATGATTGGAAAGAAGGTGACATTTCGCGCATTCATCCCCGTCGAAGGGACTGATGAGGTCACAGAGGTTGATATTCCAAAAGAATACCGTGTGGTCGGAGTCACCAATGAGGAAAATTTCATTGGAACATTTATTCAGCTCTCTGAGTTATCTGGGAACATTTCAATCAACACATATGATAAAGCCCAGGTGCGTGTCACAAAGGTTGATTTTCTTGATTTGGTTCAGGGAGAGATCGTCAAGCAAGGGTTCGTTGTCACCGCACTGTCAAAGACGGTTGAACAAGCAAACAAAATCTTCCAAGGTATTCAGGCTGTTCTTGCAGTATTCGGAGGCATCGCACTTACGGTATCTGCCATTGGAATGTTTAACACAATGACTGTGACCCTCCTCGAGCGCACTGGAGAGATTGGTATCATGCGTACGCTTGGAGCATCTGCTGGAGATATTAAGATTCTTTTTATTTCTGAATCTGTGATTGTGGGTACTCTTGGGGGGTTAATGGGAATCGCTTTTGGACTCGCGATCGGCCTCACCCTTAATGGACTCATGAATGTTGCTGCTTCAAACTTTGGTGGGAAATCCGTATCACTCTTTCGATTCCCCATGCCTTTCCTTGTATTTATTACGGTGTTTTCTGGTGTGGTTGGTTTTTTGACCGGAGTATTTCCCGCACGGCGCGCCGCAAAGCTTGATCCACTTGACGCGATTCGTTATAAGTAGTCTTTAGCAGAAAAAGGGTTTTTTTGATGAAAAAGGGGAGAAATTTGTGGATAACTGTGTATAACCTTGTATAAAACCTAAGGATTATAAGGGTATAATGTTTGGGGAAAGAGGCATGAAAACGATTAAGGAACATCTCCGTCATTTTCAATATTTTGAAGGTGGAAAGGCTAGCATTGGGGCGCTTTTTCTTGGCGTCGGCGTGATTCTCTGTGGTCTCCTTGTTGATTTGCCAAAAGTAAGCCTCATCGAGCGAGCGGCAGCAGCAAACGCAACCACCTCTGTTACTGTTCTAAACACACCACCAGACTGGACGGTGTATGCGAACGAAGATCCAGGGTCATCAACGACCACTCCGACAAATGTTGGTTCTCAAATTACTTGGAGAGCGACAGCAACAGACTCCTCTAATGATTCTTACTATCTCCTTATTTGTAAGAACTTTTCATTTGGTTCTTCAACAGTAAGTGGTGGTGTTCCGACTTGTGGAGGTGGAAATGCTGCGAATCGTTGGGCTGTTTCGTCGCTGACCACGAGTGGATCAACAACAGTCGCTGCAACGACAACATATAGTTCGGATGCTGAATCAAATCCTTGGTACGCATGGATTTGTGATAACAATGGATCAAATCCTCAGTGTAATCCTGCGTATTCTCAGGGAACAACTGGCACGACATCCTCACCATTTTCTGTAAATCATGCTCCATCGTTTACGGCATTTATTGATACATCTCCAGTCAATCCAGGAACAGTTGTGACATGGTACTCGACTTCCAGTGATGCAGATGTCGATGGAACAGCAGATACCGTTTCGCTTTATGTGTGCCGTTCTGCCGACTTCACAGGCTCTGCGTGTGGAGCAGGAGGGACGTGGTGTTCAGTTACAGGATCCTCGACACATCCAAGCTGTAATTACGTAATGGAGAATCCAAAACCAGATGGAAACTACACAGCATACGGATATGTTATCGATAGTCATGGATTCGCTGCATCGGGTGGTCAGCAGGGAGCAAACTCCATTATGACGATTAATAACGTAACTCCAACTATTTCGGCTGCGTCAATTAGTCTTCTTGATACCGATGGTGTTGGGCCGCTCAACCTCACAAATCCAAATGGTCAGACATCAGGATTTCAAGTCAAATACACCGTTGATGATCAAAATAGCTGCACAACAACATCCAACGGAGCAGAAATAACATCTGCAATCTTCAGTGTGTACCGCTCGGGGGTTGGATCATCGAGCTGTGATGCCACAGGTGAATATAATGCAAATCGCTGCTATCCGTCTGCCGTCGGTGCAACCGTCTTTGGTTACTCGTGTACCCAAGACACAGGAACATGTACCGGAGTAAATGACTCAAGCGCAGCGTGGACATGCACATTTCCACTCTGGTATCTGGCCGAATCTACAGACGGCACTGGAACAGCAACTGATACGCCATATTTTGCCCAAAACTGGCTCGCATCAGCGCAAGCAGGAGACAATAACTATGCGACATCAACACTTTCTGAAGCATCAAGCGGTAACGAGCTCAATAGTTTCCTTGCATACGATGTGACGACGTCGACGATTCCATACGGAGGACTCCAGCCAGGCCAACAGAATGACCCCATCAGTGTTGAGACGATCATTCGTGCGCTTGGGAACGTTGGCCTCGACCAGACACTCTACGGTGCTGCAATGTGTCCAACGTACCCAACATGTCTTGGTGCTGCGACAAATACCATTCCTGTCGGCGAACAACGTTATGCAACATCGAGTGTTCCTTATGCATCTGGGACAGCTCTCCTCGCATCTCCTGGAGTCGAATTTGAAATCAATGTTTTGAAATCAACCGCAACTTCATCACCTGCGCAGGGAACAACGACATGGGGTATTAGAGTTCCTGGAGCAATTACCTTGGCAGGAAGCTACTATGGTCAAAATACCTTGATCGGTATTACTGGGGAATCTGCAAACTGGTAAACACGGATCATCTTAGGTTTTTCTCTTTGTATGTATAAGACCTCCATAGTATGGAGGTCTTATTGTTTTGAGCGTGACAGGGTGTTGCGCTAAACCTAATATTTATCCCCTGAATATTCCCATATTCATAGGGACAAAATAATCTTGCATGATATGCTTAAAGGGTTCATGAAAAGAGCCGTTCCCATCAAACGGTTTGTTGTTTTGGCTATAACGACCCTCATAGCGTTTCTTTCACTTGCGAGCACCGCGCAAGCTGGATTTGGTATTACTCCTCCGTATGTTCGTAATAATGTCTTGCGCCCAGGTGCAGAATTTACTCAAGAAGTGATTATCGTTCGCTCTGATCCAATAGAAGATCTTAATGCAGAGATCACGATCAATGTTCCTGGTATTGAACAATGGTTCACAATCGACAAAGGATTGCAGTTTGTCCTTCCTAAAGGAGAAAAAACAGTCAAAATGAATGTGACCGTTCGGGTCCCTGAAGAGGCATCGTTAGGACCACGTGTTGGAAATATCCGTATTCGAACCTATGGAAACGATCTCCCTGCGAGCGGAGTCTCCCTCGCATTAGGTGCTCAAATTGACGTCTCTATTGATGTTGTAGAAGAAATTTACGACATGACCGTTCAACGTGTCGAACTTCCTGACACCGAAGAAGGGAGAAAGAAATGGTGGCTCGATTTTCCAGGAAAATTGCGATTTGTGATGTATGTCGAGAATACGGGGAACGTTCCTGCTGCTCCGACAGATGTTGTGTTTGATATCTATGACACCGCTGGGGTGCGTTTAATAGAGAGCACAAAGAATAATGCAAAACTCAAAAAGATTCTCCCATTTAATACTGAAAAACTTACTGCTGAAGCGCCTATTACGCTTAGTCCAGGGGCGTATCGTGTGAAGTATAAGATTTATAAACAAGCTGATCTCTTGGCGCAGACAGGAGAGCTCGCTCTGTCGATTCTCCCCAAAGGGACCATTCCAGGATACAAACCCTATGGATTCATGGGCCTCTCACGTGCAGATCAGCTCACCATTGTTGTTCCCGCAGTAATCCTCATTATCATCATTCTGTGGCTTCTCTTACGAAAAAAGAAACCCTCTTCACGCAGAAGAAGAGATGATGACTATGATGATTACGAGAGAGATGACGCTCCTCCAAGAGTAGAACCGCGTCGGCGCGCTGGGGCATCAGGTGTGGTCGATCTTTCACGGAGACGATAGCTATGCGTAGTCTTGGAACACCTCTCTCTTCTCAACACATAACGCGAGGGGCACTTGCGCTATCTGTTCTGTTGCTTTGGCCGATGTTCTCCAGTGCCGATGTCGCAACAACCACACTCCGTATTTCAATCTGTGGGAACGGTATTGTCGACGGAACAGAAATTTGCGACCTCCCACCAAATACTGGGGGATATTCCACATCAACTCTTGGTCGAACGTGCGAGGCGGGGTGTGAAGCATACGGTGAGTACTGTGGCGACTCTATTCTTCAGCCAGTATTTGGAGAGTCTTGTGATGATGGGAACAACACCCCTGGCGATCTCTGTGATGCTGTTTGTCACCAAGAAACTCCTCCCGGTTCTGGTGGGACCCCACCGCCACCGCCAAGCGGAGGTGGTGGAGGTGGTGGAGGGCAGTTTTCTGGAATTATTCCTGTAAGAGCTGATACGCGTGTTGTCCTCGAAGGAAAAGCGTATCCATCCACGGATGTAAATATTCTAAAAGATGGACAGGTGATTGGCGTTGCGCGAGCAGATTCGAGCGCAAATTTTCGGTATGAAAGTAATACCCTTACACCTGGGCCTGCAACCTTCGGTCTTTGGGCACGTGATAGTAGGGGTGTGAAGTCAATTACGTTTAATACAACATTTCAGGTGATTCAAAATGCTCTGACAACCGTATCAGGCGTGCTTCTTCCCCCTACAATTGATGCATTGCAAAAAAAGGTGAAACAAGGGGAACCGATCACGTTTCTCGGAGAAGCCGTACCTTTGTCACAAGTCGCAACGTACTTTAATGCTTCAGAAAATGCTGCAGGGTTTACCACAGCATCTTCGGGACAGTGGTCTATTGCTGCGGATACAAGTGGATTGCAAAACGAATCATTTCATAGTGCGAAAGCGCTTTTTGCTATTCCCGGAGGAGGAATTCAAGAAAAGAGTGGGTATAGTTCGTCTCTTTCATTTTACGTTGGTGAAGCTGATGTAGGGGATATTGTGTCTGCGGACTTAAACAAAGACGGCAAAGTGAATCTTGTAGATTTTTCAATCCTCCTCTTTCATTGGGGGTCTGATGATATATTGAGTGACTTAAACCAAGACGGGAAGATTAACCTCACAGATTTTTCAATTCTCCTATTTAACTGGACTGGGTAAGGGTATTTTTCAGGAAGCGATACTGCATAACTTGCTTTTTGTGGGCACTCTTCGTGTTACGATAAGAGCATGAAGCTATTTGGAGCTCGCTTTTTTCTGTGGACTATAATAATACTTTTTTGGATCGTTTTGCCTGCTGATGGAGAAGCAGCAACACTTTACCTTGATCCAGATGGTGGGGAATATCATCCC
Organism: uncultured Candidatus Saccharibacteria bacterium; assembly: GCA_964409985.1. GTDB lineage: Bacteria > Patescibacteriota > Minisyncoccia > Phycocordibacterales > UBA6899 > CAYPEZ01. The sequence continues at coordinate 3,672 of CAYPEZ010000028.1, read as the reverse complement.
GGGGACACCTTTGTTGTTGATGTTCGTCTCGATCCAAATGGAGACTGCGTTAATGTGGTTTCGGCGGACATCACCTACCCAAAAGAATATTTGCGTGCGTCAGCATTCAGCCAAGGTGAGTCTATTCTTACCCTATGGACTGAAGCACCAAAAATCGTCTCTGAGGAAGGGCGTATCACCTTTATGGGAGGAGTTCCAGGCGGATTTTGTGGGCGTATTCCTGGAGATCCTGGGTATGCAAATATTGTTGGAAAAATTATTTTTTCTGTTCCTGCCACTGCACCGTATGGAGTTACTCCACCTGTCGATTTTCTTTCTTCAACACAAGTCTTACTTGCGGATGGTCGTGGGACACCTGCTCCCTTGATGACACGACGAGCGGTTTTTACGCTTGCGTCGAGTACCGGAGCATCCATCAATGAGTGGCTTGATGAAATTCGTGAAGATGATGTCCCACCTGAACCCTTTTCTATCGATTTACACCGAGATCCAAACACGGCAGCTGGAAAATATTTTATTGTTTTCCAGACGACTGATAAGCAAAGTGGTGTTGCTAAGTACGAACTCATTGAGCGCGATCGTGACCGACCACAGTACGTGCGAGGGGAACGATCTCCTGCGGTGTGGAGACCTGTTGAAAGCCCGTATGTTCTCACAGACCAGTCTCTCAATAGCACCATTGTTGTCCGAGCTATTGATCACGCAGGTCAGGTCCGTGAAGAATCCCTTCTCCCGACGCCAAACAAAGTTACTGCAAAGCCTTCGTATGGTGTGCTCCTATGGCTGCTCACTGCTTTTGTTGGAGCGATTGGGGTGACGATTTTTCTCAGGAGAAAACACCCGCATGTTCCCTAAGATTCTATGGTCTTTTTTCGACATCTCCTCCTTGCCTTTATCTCTCTCATCTTTGTGTTGCCGCATTTTGCAGATGCTGCACAGGCATCTCTTTCACTTTCGCCAAAAGATGGAACATACACATTAGGAAATACGTTTTCGGTTGGTGTTATCCTCGATACGGGGGGAGTATCGGTGAATGCTGTTGAGGGGAAGATTCGATATCCCATAGAGGACCTTGCGATTATTGGTGTCTCCACCGAAGGAAGTCCAATTACTTCATGGACCACATCACCAGATACCACAAGCGAAAAAGGTCTCGTGTCATTTGGCGGAATAAATCCTGAAGGAATGATAGAAAAAGGGAAGCAACTATTTTCAATCACCTTTCGAGTGGTCAGGAGTGGGGAAACTCGCATTCGTATCGCAAGTGGAGCTGCAATTCTCTCCGAAGGAGGAGCTGGAACAAATATTCTGACTGACCTCCGTGGAGGAACATATACACTCTCAAACAATGACGTGCGAACAGAAGCACTAAGAAATGGACCATCAATTCTTCGTTCTAGCTCACATCCAGATGAAGCTGCATGGTATGGAAGTCCAGATGTGTTATTTGAGTGGGCGAGAACACCAGAAACAGACAGCATTCGTTTTTCTGTTGATCAAAATTCTGAAGGCGCACCCACTACAGTTTTAGACGGTTCCCTTGAGAGCAAAGCAGTATCTCTCGCATCGGGGGTGTGGTACGGGCATCTTGCGGTACATGATCGATCAGGGTGGGGTCCTGTTGGACATCTGCGGGTACAAATTGATACTGAAAAACCTGATACATTAACGGTCATTGAACGACCAAGGGTGTCGCAAGATGAACCTAAGATTGAATTAAGCATTGAAGCAAAAGACGCTCGGTCTGGGATTTCACATTATGAAATTGCTCTCGATGGAGGTGAAAAAACCCGTTGGGAAGACGATGGGAATCATCTGTATTCTTTGGGGATTGTTCCTCCAGGTAAACATATCGCTGAAGTTCGCGCATTTGATCGTGCTGGAAATTCGATTGTGGAGACTGTTGTCGTAGAAGTTCAAGGGTTGTCGCTCCCCACAATTGAGCCAACTCCATCCTCGCTCTTCGTTGGGGGAGATATTGATTTTGAAGGGGCAGTAGGTGATGGGCAGACTGTACGTGTTGCTATCGGATTTGATGGCGGTGAATCAAAAACCGAAGACATTGCTTCGGGGCCCGGAGGAAGATTTATTCATACGTTTGTCTTTCCACAAGTTGGCACGTATCGGATTAAAGCTCAGGCTGTAGATAAGCGTGGGGCAACAAGTGAGTGGACACCAGAGGTTCTTATTCGCGTAGAAGCTCAATCATTTCTTGGTGCTGTTGGTGCAGTCGGTGGTAGTGGTATTATTCCTTCGCTCCTTTTTCTTATTACCGGGCTCTTTGTTGGCATGTGGTATGGAGGAAGAAAAATGGCATTTGCACCAGTCTCAGGTTCAGCGTTTCCATACCAAATGATCTCAAAAACCCTTATTCCTCTTCGTTTTGTGAGAGAGATAGGTGTCATTGGGTGGCAGAAGGGGAAAAAGCTATTTTCCCGATCGCCATCCGAAAAGACTCAAATCATCGATAGTCATACACCCCCGCCTCGTCCCGCCTCAGTGCGTCCTCGTATCGATACACCTCCTCCCACGACTGTCGCATTGAAGCAGCGGGCAGTTCCTCAGCCACACCAACCAACCATTCTTGGTCGAGAGCGATAAGTATGAACATCAAATCTCATCACCTCCCATTTGCTCTTGGTGCTCCAATTATTTTTGTTCTTCTTCTCAATCAAAGTGGTGTTTCGACATCAACGGTAAATTCAGTCGCACTATCCTCTTCGCATACGAAATTTGCTGAAGTAGGGGAGACTCTCGATTTTTCTATTGATGTGCAAAGTCTCATTCCTATGAATGCTATCGGAGTCTCGCTTTCTTATCCACGCGATCTTATTTCAATAACAGATATTAATGAAGAAAAAAGTGTCGTCGATCTTTGGGTCGAGAAACCCACATACTCAAACGACACCGGGGTCATGAAACTTTCAGGAGGCCTCACTGGTGTTCTTGGGTTCGTTGGCCGTGGTCATGTTGCGACCGTGCATTTTGAAGCACATCATCCTGGGAAAGCTGCCGTCACGATTACTGATGCAGTGCTCCTTGCTCGAGATGGGAAGGGAACAAATATTCTTGAAGCAAAAGAAAACATTGTGTTTGTTGTTCGAGAAAAAGGGGACCCGTCTCCTGATCTCAATAACGATGGGTCAATCACGTTTGCCGATGTAACAATCCTCTACTTCGCATCCCTGCGTCCATATCAAGAAAAATTTGATTTTACCAAAGATGGAAAGGTGAGTTTTTCGGACGTTCTCTACCTTGGTTCACTCACTCGACAATAATATTTTTCCAACCAAATTTTTTTGTCTGAATCAAGAAAAATTGTGGATAACTTTTTGCGAAAATTGCAAAAAAATTTGGACAAATTTTAGAAAATGTTTCTTTGTGAGTTTTTCGAAAAATATGGCTTAACCACGTCATCAGTTTTCCACAGAATCTTACAAATAGTAAGGTTTTAAGCCATTTTCGTTGATACAATAAGTGCACATCAGTTTCTCGTGTCGCTCGTGGTGGAGGGAGCGAGACTCAGGTGGGAACATTCATGCATAGAAAGACCCTGGAGTTTTTCCGTTTTTCTTTTGGCACCAGCACAAAGCGTGCGTTGGTGTTTGCTGTTTTTTCTACACTCTCCGCACTTCTCCTCGCCCTCCTCACCACCCCCGCATTCGCCCAGTC
>CAYPEZ010000027.1:0-12314 GCA_964409985.1 uncultured Candidatus Saccharibacteria bacterium | reverse complement strand
AGCTTCGAGCGCGTGGCGGCGGACTCTTCGGATCGGCAGAGATGACAGGGTCAGTGGGCGTTGTGACGATTAATTTGGCGCGAATTGGGTTTCTGGCTAAGACGAAACATGAATTCCTTGAGCGTCTCGGGAATCTTATGGAAATTGCAAAAGAATCTCTTGAAGTAAAACGCAAAGTTGTGGAAGAAAATATTGAGCGGGGGCTTCTTCCGTACACAAAACGCTACCTCCCATCACTCCATAATCATTTTGCAACGATAGGGCTCAATGGAATGAATGAAGCGTGTGAGAATTTTTTGAAGAAAGATATTGCCTCAAGGGAGGGGAGAGCATTTACGCTCGAGGTATTAGACTTCATGCGAAAAACACTCTCAGATTTCCAGGAGGAAACAGGTAATCTCTATAATCTTGAGGCGACTCCAGCGGAAGGCACAACATATCGTTTTGCCAAAGAAGATCAGAAGCGATTTCCAGACATGAAACAACATGGTCCGAAGTCAGCCCCATACTACACAAATTCGACACATTTGCCGGTTGGGTATACTGACGATCCACTCGAGGCGCTTGATCATCAAGATGAACTCCAGACACGCTATACTGGTGGGACTGTGCTCCATCTTTTTCTTGGTGAGAGAGTTCGGGATTGGAAAACGTGTCGTGAGTTTGTAAAAAAAGTTGCTATGAGATACCGTCTCCCGTATTTTACCGTCACTCCGACGTTCTCCATTTGTCCAACACACGGATACCTTGTAGGAGAAAATCCTCATTGCCCAACATGTCGATCTGCATGCGAAGTCTGGTCACGTATCGTTGGGTACTTTCGGCCAGTATCAGAGTGGAATACTGGGAAAAAGAGTGAATATACCGATCGCACAGAATACGTGGTTTCGAAGGGAGACAACTCTCTCCAAGCAGGGCTGCCTGCCACCGAACGAGGGTCGGTATGATCATCGGTGGAATACAAAAATTAACACTCGTTGACTTTCCAGGAAGAGTCGCAACCATTGTCTTTACTAAAGGATGTATTTTTCGCTGCCCATACTGCCACAACCCAGATCTCGTTATCCCAAAAGATTACTCAGGCATTCCTGAGGAAGAGTGGTGGGAGCATCTCAGGAGGAGGCAAGGATTTATTGATGGTGTTGTTGTGTCGGGAGGGGAGCCGACCCTTCATGACGATTTACCTGAATTCATTGCAAAGATCAAAGACATGGGATTTGCCGTGAAGCTTGATACGAACGGGATCACCCCTCGTATGCTGGCACGGATGTTTGATAATCATCTTATCGATTATGTTGCCATGGATATTAAGCATCGGTGGAGAAACTATCAAACAATCGCAAACATCAAAGAAGAAAAACAATCCATGCTCTCACGATGCAAAGAGACGTTCGACATGATACGAGCGTCTGGGGTCCCATATGAGTGGCGCTCAACGTTGCTTCCTGGTGTGCACACAGAAGAAGATGTTGTTGCTATGGCAGAAGGGTTTTTGCCTGGAGAACAATATTATCTACAAACAATGAATTACCGTGTTACCCTTAAGAAAGATCTTGACCAAACAAAAGCGCTCGATGTCGTAGGTATAGCTAAACGACTCAAGATGCGATTTCCTCAACTCCTCATTGATTGTCGCTGAAAATCATTAGGGGAAGATCGACCTCTCTCGTCCCGTGGATGATGGTATACTAAATCCATGAATAAACCTGCTGGAACAGAAATTGCATTCTTCTGGGTCCTCTTTGCTCTCACGGGGGTCCTTGCGTTTTTTATTTTTAGTCCGTATTTGACTGCGTTGTTTCTTGCGCTCGTGCTTGCCATTATGTTTGCCCCAGTGCATACATGGCTCTCGCGCATCTTTCATATGAAGGAAACAGTTGCCGCACTCCTTTCGACTATTCTTGTGGCTGTATTTATCCTTACCCCTCTTATTTTTGCGAGTGTCCTTCTCTTTGGAGAAGTTGCTGATGCATATTATTCCATTGCTGGGGACGGTAGTGGAATGAGTCTTGTGAACACCTACACGCATCGCTTTGAATCATTCGTCCAGGCTCGTGTACCAGGATTTACACTCTCTATTGATGGCGAGGCGTATGTTGGAAATGCACTTCGATGGGTTGCACAAAATCTTAACGCACTCTTTTCAGGACTGGTTGGAGGAATTCTCAATTTCTTTATTATTCTTGTAGCACTCTTTTTCTTTTTCCGTGATGGAGATTCGCTGCGCACTTCGCTTATTCGATGGAGTCCGCTTGCAGATAAGCGAGACGAAAATATTCTTGAGCGAATTTCGCGCGCGGTTGGTTCAGTAGTAAAGGGGAGTCTCTTGATCGCCATTCTCCAGGGTGTCCTTACTGGTGTCGGACTCTTTTTTGCAGGTATTCCTAATCCTGTTTTGTGGGGGACTATTGCAATGTTTACTGCGCTCATTCCTTCGGTTGGTACGACGATCGTCAATATCCCCGCTGTCATTTATTTGTTTACAACTAGCCATATTTCTCAAGCTATAGGGCTCCTTGTGTGGGCGCTAGGCATTGTTGGTACCATCGATAACTTCCTGCGTCCAATCCTTATCGAGCGGGGAATCCACATGCACCCCTTCATCATCCTGTTGTCGGTGCTTGGCGGGCTTGCATTCTTTGGCCCCATTGGCTTCATTGCTGGACCGGTCTTAATGGCACTCTTCTTTGCTCTCGCAGAAATCTATCCAAACATCATGAAAGGGACAGCAATTCCTGATCCTGACCAGAATGGCAAAACAGAGCAGTAGGATTCCTTCCAAAAAAATCCAAAAATTCAACCAAATTCTTTTTGCCTACTATCGCAGAAGTGGAAGAGTGATGCCTTGGAGGGAAACACGAGATCCGTACCGAATTCTTGTTTCTGAGATCATGCTCCAACAGACACAAGTAGATCGTGTGCGAGAAAAGTACAAGGAATTTTTAAACCGATTTCCTGTTGTGGAAGACCTTGCCCACGCATCCCTTGGGGATGTCTTGCGGGTTTGGTCAGGACTTGGGTATAATCGCCGCGCAAAATATCTTCACCAGGCGGTAGTGACAGTGCATGAATCTGATCTCTCGTTTCCTCAGACGATGGAAGGTCTTACGTCATTGCCAGGAATCGGAAGGTCGACCGCTGCGGGGGTTATGGCATTTGCGTGGAATTTCCCTGAACCTATGATAGATACCAATGTTCGTCGTGTGCTCAATCGGGTGTTTTTCCCTTTAGAAAAGAAAACAGACCAAGAACTCTATCTTTTTGCAAAGAGTATCATCCCGAAGGGAAAGGGAAGAATGTGGAATTACGCACTTCTTGATCTTGCCGCAATGAAATGCACTGCTCGCAACCATGCGCATGATTGTCCGCTTATGATTCTCCACGGGAAATTAGTCGAACACTTTCCAAAGAAAAAGCATGTGCGCTTTGAGGACACAGATCGATATGCCCGGGGACGGATCATTGCTGAGCTTCGCAGGGTACATGAAGGGCTTCCGTTAAAGTCGCTTTCACAATATGCCCAACGCTCCATACAAAAAACACAGACACTTCTCCAAAAACTCCTTTCCGAACATCTTATAGTAAAAGAAAAATCTTTCTATAAACTCCCAAAGATGTGTGGTATAATTGACGGATGAAAACACTTTTTGTGAAATGGGTTGTCCTTACTGCGACAGTGTTTCTTGTTGCGCGATACTATCCAGGCATAAGCATAACCGGGATCGAGGCAGCAGCGATTACTGCACTTGCGCTTGGCCTCCTTAATGCACTTGTTCGCCCAATCCTTTGGGTATTAACCCTCCCAATTACTATTATCACCCTTGGGCTCTTTAGCTTTGTTCTGAATGGAGTCATGCTCCTTCTTGCAGATCGTGTTGTCACTGGTTTTTCAGTGAACGGTCTTCTTGCTGCGGTGATTGCGTCGCTCCTTATTTCGATTGTGTCTACTATTGGCAACAAGCTTCTCATGGGCGCAGATGAAAAAATTGACTAGTCTATGAAACGGATCGTTACTCACAGCGGCGCATTTCACGCTGACGATGTTATGGCGGTTGCCCTTCTTGTGCTCGTGTTGAAAGAAAAGAAGGAGCGATACGAGATTGTCCGCACGCGTGATGAACAAGTTTTTTCGACAGGAGATTTTGTTGTTGATGTTGGAGGGATATACGACGCTGAGGCCAATCGCTATGACCACCACCAAGAAGGGGGTGCGGGCACACGAGCAAATGGGGTCCCGTATTCTTCAATTGGACTTGTGTGGAAGCATTTTGGGCTGGAATTTTGTGGTCATGAGAAAATTTGGGAACGCATTGACGTCTCTCTCGTTCAGCCACTTGATCTCGGAGACAATGGCTTAGAATCTTACACGGTCACATCATATGGCATCCATCCGTACCTTTGGCACAATGTTATCGCTGCGTTTCGTCCTGTTGGGTCGGATATTGGAAAAGAAGATGAGCGATTTGTTGAACTTGTAGAGTTTTGTCAGAAACTTCTCAAGCACACGCTCCATGCTGAGCAAGAACGGCTATTGAGCGAAGAGAAAGTTCTTGCGCAATATAACAGCACCGAAGATAAAAGACTCCTGGTTCTCCCTGAGGTCTTACAATGGCAAAGCGTTGTTGCGACACTCCCAGAGGTCCTTTTTGTGGTTACCCCCGAGCGCACGGGGTCGACGTGGAAACTGAATGCGACGCGTGATGATGACATGAGATTCAAAAATCGGAAAGATCTTCCGGAGGCTTGGGCAGGGAAAAACAAAGAAGATCTTGCTCGTATCAGTGGAGTTTCTGATGCTCTCTTTTGTCACAATAAGCGTTTTGTTGCAGCTGCTGGGTCAAAGGAAGGGGCGATTGCACTTGCAAAAAAGGCACTTCTCGAGTAGCTATTGAATATCTATGGCTTTTGTTGATGAGCTTCGTATACGTATTAAGGCGGGAAATGGCGGTGATGGAGTCGTCAGGTGGCGTCGTGAAAAATTTGTGGAATTTGGGGGTCCGTCAGGTGGAGATGGTGGGCGTGGGGGGAGTGTGTACGTCGTCGGTAGCCGCGATATTTCACTCCTTGGAAAATATATACACAAAAAGGATTTTATCGCAGAGCATGGAGAGTCTGGAGGATCAAAGAGTCTCCATGGAAAAAGTGGAGAGGATCTCATGATTCCTTTTCCCGTTGGGTCAGTGATTACCAACATGCATACGGGGAAGACAGTAGAAATTTTGCATGAAGGGGAGCACATTCTTTTACTTAAGGGAGGTGAAGGGGGTGTCGGGAACGAGCATTTTAAAAGCTCGACGAATCAAACCCCACAAGAATTTACACGAGGGACATCAGGAGAAGAAGGAGATTTCCATGTTGAACTTCGGCTTGTGGTTGATGTGGGATTCGTGGGGCTTCCTAACGCAGGTAAGTCTTCGCTGCTAAATACCATCACAAATGCAAGCGCAAAAATTGGCGCATATCAATTTACAACACTCGAACCTAATCTCGGCGCATTCTATGGATATATCCTTGCAGACATTCCTGGGCTTATTGAAGGAGCTTCAGAGGGGAGGGGACTTGGGCATAAGTTTCTTCGCCACATTACGCGGACCAAAATGCTTGCTCACTTGATTTCACTAGAAAACGAGGATGTCATGGCGACATATAAAACGGTCAGAAAGGAGCTTGAGACTTATAGTGATGAGCTCGCAAAAAAGGAAGAGATCATCGTGCTCACGAAGACCGATATGGTTGACGAGGATACTGTGGTAAAAGCAAAAAAGAAAATGGAGAAACTTGGGAATCCTGTATTTAGCATCTCTGTTATTAATGACACCCAGATGAAGGATTTTAGAGACGGCCTGACAAAGCTTCTTCAGAAGTCATAGGTCTTGGTAAATCCGCATAGTCTGGTGTATGTGGGCTATAATTTGAACACAAAATTATCGCGTGAGGGGTTTTTTCTTTGGCGAGTTTCTGTATAATGCCCCTATGTCAGGGAAGTATAAACCAACCATTGGACTTGAAGTTCATGCTGAATTAAAAACACAGACAAAGATGTTTTGTGGGTGCAAAAATGCTCCCAAAGAAGCTCCGAACACCAATATTTGTCCTGTGTGTACCGCTCAACCAGGGACGCTTCCCGTGCCAAACAAAGATGCTATACGCCAGATGATTCGTATTGGTCACGCGGTCGGCGGGACCATAGCGGACTTTTCAGAGTTTGATAGAAAGAATTATTTTTATCCGGATATCCCAAAGGGATATCAAATCACCCAATATAAATATCCTTTTGTCAGTGGTGGGTCTATTGCCGGGGTTGCGCTCACTCGCATTCATTTAGAAGAAGACACCGCAAGTTCAGTGCACGACAAGAATGAAATGACACTCGTCGATTACAATCGTGCCGGCGTTCCTCTCATGGAGCTTGTGACTGAGCCCGTGATCCACTCTGCTGAAGATGCTGTACGGTTTGCAAAAGAGCTACAGCTTCTCCTTCGAACTCTTGGCGCGAGTGATGCCAATATGGAGGAGGGTCAGATGCGCGTTGAGGCGAATATTTCAATTTCCGCAACAGATAAATTTGGGACGAAAGTTGAAGTGAAAAATCTTAACTCATTTCGAGCTGTCGAAGGAGCGATTCGTTATGAAATTGCCAGACACGAGGAGGTCCTCGAGGAAGGTGGAGCAATTGCGCAGGAAACTCGCGGATGGAACGAAGATACTCAGTCGACCTTTAGCCAGAGAAAAAAGGAAAATGCGCACGACTACCGGTACTTCCCGGAGCCAGATATTCCAAAGATGAAAATCTCTGAAGTGCCTGAGTTTAAGAATCTAGAGACTACTCTTCCTGAACTTCCATGGCAAAAGCGCAAAAGACTCATTGAAGAGATTGGCCTCACCCCAGAAACAACTGAAATTTTTGTCGCAGACCCGCTTTTTGGTGAGTTTTTTGACGAGGCAGCCAAAGTGCTTGGTGGAAGCAAAGACCTCCTTAAGCTTTCGTCGAATTATATTTCTTCAGACATTGTTGGTTTAGCAAAAAACAGTGGTGGGGTCGGCAAGCTCACAGCCACCGCTTTTGCTGTCGTTATCCAGATGCTCAAGAAAGGGGATCTATCTTCACGAGGAGCAAAAGATCTGATCAGCCACCTCTTTGCTGAGGGAGGGGAGCCCGAGAGCATTGCTCAAACAAAAGGTCTTATCCAAAAAAGCGATCCAGAGGCCCTTAAAAAGATTATTCAAGAGATTATTACTGCAAATCCAAAGGCGGTTGATGAGTTCAAAAGTGGGAAGGAGGCCTCACTTCAGTTCTTGGTTGGTCAGGGTATGCGTGCTTCAAAGGGAAGTGCAAACCCTCAAATCTTGGCAGAACTCTTTAAAACAGCATTGAAGTAAAATGTGTATAAAACGGGACAAACATTCCGTTTTTCAGGGTACAATAGGAGGTAACTATGGCAGAGCCCACACTGTCGAAAAAACGCTATGTCCTCCTTTCGGAGGCGTCACGTATTTCGGGATACACTCGAGAGTATATTGACCGTTTGTGTCGGATAGGGAAAATGCCATGTCGAGTGATGGGAGACAAGACTGTGGTTGAGCTCGATACTTTGCTTTCACAGACAGGGACGATTCTTTTGGGGAGTGAACATATTTCCTTTATTGAGCTCCAGGGAGATACACCTTACCCGATTCAAGCAGATGCTCCGTCATCTCAGCCACAGATCGAAGACTCTCCTTCGATCTCTCGTCTTGCACACATTGCGGTCATTGGACAGACTCATCACGAAGGAGAGGAACTTTCTCCTGAAAAAAAAGACCATTTCCCCTCTAACGCACTCCCATTTTTCTCTTCCGCGCTTGGAGCAAAAAAAACAGGTTTCCATATTCCTGTTTCCGGTGGTGCGAACATTTCCACGTCGAGGAATATTCCGGTGGTTCCCCCAGAAGCACAACAAATGGCATCAGAGGGCTCGACGGTGAAGCGGATTATGGTTATGCCAAAGACGCTGCCAGAAAATTTTGTTCCCGCAGCACCCTCTATCGCCCAGTCTCAAGTTCAGGTTCCTGTTGTCTCAGCAGAACCACGTCCGATGGAGCCATCTCCTCATTCGATCGAAACTTACGAATCAAAACTCCCCATGGTTCCAGAAATAACTTCGTTTCCAGCAAAAATTGCTCTTGCGGTATTAGCGTTCGGGCTTTTTGTTGCTCCAACAGCTCTTGGCATCGGAACATTTCTCAACGACACACTCACGGTGTTTGGCTCTTCTTTGCGTTCAGGGGCTCGAACAACGATGGCTGCAGTGGGACTTATTGACCCAAACCGAGAGACTGAAAAATTTCCGCACCTTCTTGAGACAAGCCAGCTTCTCTCTGCATCTGGCGCAGCGGGAACCTCTGTCACTCAGCAGGGTATTGTTATCACTCCAGCATCTTCAAGCACAGCACGGAATGCGGCAATCAAGGATGCAATACAGCAAACATTTTCAAGTCCTGTTCAGGTTATTCCAGACAGCGCTGAGGGGAAAACTGGAATTATTAAACCTGTGTTCCAAAAAAATAATCCCAGTGGATTTATTTATGTTTTGGTCCCGTTCAGAAATTAACTATCATATGACCTCTTATCGACTATTTACAACAATCGCTGTACTGTGCACGGGATTCTTTGTGTGGGGAGTACCTTTTTTGGCATCAGCACAATCAGGGAGTTTTACTGTAAGGCCCGCAAAGGTGGAACTCGTTGGTAATCCAGGAGAAACGGTAGAGACATATATTACCGTTGAAAATCACCTCGGCTCCTCGGCTACGTTCTCTGTTTCATTTGAGGATATTGCTGGGAGCGAAAACCCAGATGATGCTGTGACTCTTTTGGGAACAAAAAGAGGTCCATATCCACTGCGAGATCTTTTGCGAGGTCCCAAAAGTGTTTCCATTCCTGTCGGCGGAGAAAAAAGAATCCCCATTTCAGTAAATATCCCATCCGATGCGTCTCCCGGAGGACTCTATGGAAGTGTTATTTTTACTCCTGTGCGGCAAAAGACAGATGGAAATGTTTTGCCTGACTCCCGTCTTGGTGTATTGCTATTCCTTCGTGTCGCTGGGACTCTTGAAGAGAGCGGAGGGGTAAAAGATTTTTCTTTTGAAGGAGGGCGCTTTGTGTTTGGAAAACCAGAACCACGTGCTTCTGCGACACTTCTGTTTGAAAATTCAGGGACTGTTCACCTGAACCCATACGGAGAGATTCGAATCAAACCTCTCTGGAGGGAAGAACGGAATATCCCCATTGATCCGTGGTATGTGCTCCCAAAAAGTACGCGTAGTCGGAATCTTGAAGTAGGAGAATTTCTCTCGTATGGATATCAGGCAATCACTTTAACTCTCCACGCTGGGTATGATGAGCATACGGACACAAGGGTGCTCCACGTCTTTATTTTTCCTTCTCTCCGAACAATTGGTCTTTTGTTGGCGATGTTCTGTGTCCTCTTGTATGCGCTCATTCGCCGCGGGAAAACAATTCATGTATGAATAACAAGACACTTACAATGATTATTGTGCTCTTGTCACTGCCACTCCTTTCACATGCTGTAGCGACGAGCACAAATTATCGTCTCGAAGCCGATAGTATTAATACTGCTGGAGCTCTCTCAACATCAAGTGGTTATCGCCTTGAAGATACAACAGGGGAGGCAGGGTCAGGCGTGGGGGCTTCCTCCATTTACAGCATGAATGCTGGGTACCAGCAAATGCTTCTTTCGTCATTGTCACTCTCTGTTCCAGGATCTATTACGCTTTCTCCGAATATTCCCGATACGGGTGGAGCAGCAACGGGACAAGGAACTTGGACTGTTATAACAGATAATCCAGGGGGGTATGTGATGTCTATTAAGGCAGCAGGATCACCTGCACTCTCTTCAGGAGCAAACAACTTTCTCAATTACACTCCGAGCGGAGCAAACCCTGATTTTGCTTTTTCAATACTTGCAAATACCTCTGAGTTTGGATTTACCCCAGAAGGCGCACACATTGTCTCTCGATATCGTGATGACGGAGCGACGTGTAACACGGGAAGCGGAGATACGAGTGATCGGTGTTGGGATGCACTCTCAACAACAGATCGCCTTATCGCACAATCTAACGCTGCGAACCATCCCCTAGGAACTGGAACTGTGATTAAATTTCGAGCAGAAAATGGTGCGTCACATGTTCAACCTACGGGATCCTATACAGCTACCGCAACAGTGACTGTCCTTGCTCGATAGATCACGTATGAATTCTGTTTTTACGACATCATTCTCTCGAGGGCTCCTGTGGATGATTGGAGTGTGTGCAATACTCATCCCTGCACACCTCTTAACTGCTGCAAGCGGAAATACACCTATTGGGGTTACAGTTGTGAGTGATTCTGCTGCACCGAGTATCCCGCTCGGGCTATCCGCAACAGCGATGTCGAGTTCGCAAATAAATCTTTCATGGTCTGCGTCAACGGACAATGTTGCTGTGGCCGGGTATCGCATTCGAAGAGATGGAACCCTTATTGCTTCGACATCAGGTATTACCTATAGCGATACGGGTCTTTCAGCATCAACCCAGTACTCATATACTGTTGAAGCGTATGATTCAATCCCGAACTATTCTGGACAATCCTCAACAACCTACGCAACCACGACAGCGCCATCGGGTGGTGGTGGGGGTGGTGGAGATACCACTCCTCCAAGCGTCTCATCGTTTTCTCCGGCACATAATGCTATCGGTGTCTCCACCTCGACACAACTCATCATTAACTTTAGTGAGCCGATCAGAAAACTTTCAGGAAATATAAGAATCCGAAAAGTATCAGATGATACTGTGCTTGAGACCATCTCGGTGGGGTCTATTCAAGTAACCATTGCTGGGTCCTCAGCGATTATTCAACCATCGGGTATATTTAGCGAGGCAACACAATACTATGTCGAAGTCGATGCTTCAACCTTTGATGATCAATCGTCAAACCCTTTTGCTGGTTTTAGTGGAAATGGAACATGGAGATTCACCACACAAGATGGGACTTCTCCGATTATTTCAGGCATTGTCCTTACACCATCAACCTCGACTGCGCAATTGTCTTGGAACACAAATGAATCTGCCCTAGGCACTCTTCGCTGGGGGACAACAACAGACTATAACGATGGGACTCTTGTTGAAGGGGGATATTCAAATGTGCATTCAAATACATTTTCAGCGCTTTCTCCCTCAACTGTCTATTACTATCGTATCGTTGCTCGGGATCCTTCTGGTAACACTGCGACAAGTACGGGGTCTTTCACTACCTTAAGCCTCCCAGACACAACGCCTCCCTCAAATGTCTCAAATCTTACTGCTGTGCCAAGCCTAATCCAGATCGCACTTTCTTGGGTTAATCCTTCTGATCCAGACTTTTCGGCCGTCCGTGTGCTTCGAAAGGTGAGTGGGTATCCAGTTGATCCAAACGATGGAACGCTTATTTATGATGGGCCAGGAACGAGTGTTGTTGATACTGGGGTCGCAACATCCACAACATATTACTATGCGGTATTTGCACGAGATACATCTTCAAATTATTCTTCTGGTGCCATTGTTTCGGGAACTGTTCCCTCGGGGATTACGCCACCCCCGCCACCTCCACCGCCAGGAGGAGAACCACCCCCACCACCGCCTCCACCACCAGGCGGAGGGGGAACAACGCCACCACCGCCTCCACCAGGAGGAGGGGGGACAACGACACCACCATCAGAAGAACCCCCCACAACGCCATTTGATCTCTTTCCCCCCATGGGAGAGCTGCCTCCAGAGTTGCGTGGTCTTTCTTTTGATGACTTTGAGGTTTTTGTGATTACAGAAAATGGGAACGTGCGAGTCCCTGTTATTCGCAATGTTGCAAAAATTAATGGGGAAGATAATTTTGTGATCTCAGTTCCAAGAGAGAAGATTCCTGAGACTCTGACGACAATTGCGGTAACCCTTCGGCATCCTAAAGGAGGAGATTTCTCATTCCTTCTTTCCCTGAACCCCGAAGGGACTGCCTATGATGCTTCTGTTGGAGCGCTGTTGGCAAAAGGCAAGTTTCCACTCACAGTATCAGTGCTTGATGTTGGAAGCAGGTCTGCACGAATCGTCAGCGGTGTGCTTGATGTCAATTATAAAAATCCCGAAGCTCCAACAGCTCTGGAACAAGTCGATCAAGTGATCGAGCAAGTGAGTGAGCCGATTAAAAATATTGCTCCCGTTGTGACTCCAGTAGGTGTTGCGGTGGGAGCATCCGAACTCGTTCTTGTGACGACAAACATCCGATCGTTTTATGATCTCTACATGTT
>CAYPEZ010000026.1:11022-12489 GCA_964409985.1 uncultured Candidatus Saccharibacteria bacterium | reverse complement strand
CCCTAGGACACCAAGCATGAGTACAGCAATAGCAACGACGGTCTCAAGAAGAGTAAATCCGCGAGAAAAACATCTTCTTTTTTGTGTAAATAAAAGAACCTCAGAGATATCAAGGATGAATTGAAATAAAGAAATCATGATGGAGGGATATTTGGCGTTCTCGCTGAAAGTGTCGTCTGAAGGCTAAAGGACGTTTGGGTTTTTACTTTTCCTCCACCAGAAACCCCGCGCATGACAATAGTAACCTTAGGTTGATCTGCTGGCCCCCCAGCAATAGAGTACCCCGTTCCTGTTACAAAAAATCGGAAATACGTAATATTGAGCTCAGCGGCTGTCAAAGGTTCTGCTGTAACTCCGCTGTCAGTAGAACGCCAGAGTCTACCATTGTCGTACCAAAAAACGAGCTGATCTCCAGTATTTCCAAGTACTCCTCCTGCTCGTTCAAGCGAGAGTATATTTCCTCCAGTGCCATATGCGCAGTCTGCCATGGTCCCCATGTCTGCTACTGCAATTGATGGAACTCCTGCATCATTTTCACAGCGGAAATAACTTCCCAATCTGATCTCTCGAGCCATATAATCTACTGCGGCACTGACGTTATCGAGCGCAACACGCGTACTTCGTGTCTTTCTTGACGCATCGGTAACAGAAAGAAATGCTCCCATGATCAAGAGCATGAGCACAGTAAACATACCGACCGCAACAATCATTTCAACTATCGTGAACCCGCCAGATGAATATGACCTCGTCCGATGCATAGGATTACTGCACAGAGATTTGCCCAGTTGCTGTGACGGTAATATTTTTTACAAGTCCACCACGAGGTGCTCGAATAGAGATTGTGGCAGATTGTCCCTCGATCATAGCTCCCCCAACAGTATAGTAAATTTTGGCATCTTGTTTTGGTCTTTTAAAATAGATACTTACGCCTGTGATGTCTAGTGTTTCTGAAACTCCTGCACGCACGGCTGTAAGATCAGAAATAGTAAACCCACGACCTAGGGGGGTTGGCGTATCCGCCATAGACTCTCCTTCTCTGTAATACATATTTGTCCCAGTTTCTGTAAATGAAGTGACGGTATTTTGTGCTCCAGAGATATAGACCCCATATCCTGGAACACCACTCGCATTAATGACACCCACAGGAGCACTCGCTGAGAGCGCCTTGGTCTGTGCTTCACGGATAGTAAGCGCAATAAGGTGGGCAAGGTTGTCTGTCTGCAAACGAGAAGACATTGTTGCGTTTGCAGAAATAACGATTGACGACATCATACCCATAATAAGTATGGATATTAAGAGCTCTATCGTCATAAATCCACCTAGAAATTTCCTAGAGGGAATATGGAAGATGCTTCTCTCTTTAGCCAAGAATATCTGGCCAGATCGTTTGAAGTTGAAGAATATCGATCGGATAAACATAGAGAAGAAATGTCGCAAGCGCAAGGAACGGCCCAAACGGAATCTCAC
>CAYPEZ010000026.1:0-11012 GCA_964409985.1 uncultured Candidatus Saccharibacteria bacterium | reverse complement strand
ATCTCACTCTTCATTGTAATCCCCTTACGGAAGAGGAGCAACAGAATTGCGGGGATAGTTCCCAGCCAAAACGCCAAAATCGGCATAGATAGTGCAATGGGATACCCAAGAAAAAAACCGAGTCCCACGATAAGTTTTGCATCACCAAGGCCCATCCATTTCCCCCGAGAACACCCCCACAAAAACACAAACGGGACTGCAACCCCAAGCCCTGCATATATTGACATCAGGAAATGGCGCTCTCCCATCCAACTCAACAACAATGCGTATCCTGCGCCAAGAATTCCAAGAAGAATAGAGAGTCTGTCAGGAATAATTTTGTGCTTCCAGTCATACATGGTAATAACAAGAAGCACAGAAAAGAAAGCAAGTGTAAAAATTGCTTTTATCAAAAGAGCTCCCTCTGTAAAGATATTTTCTCCAAGGACAACATATACGGAAAGAGCAATACATCCTTCAAGAAACTCCGTCATAGGATACTGCCAAGAAAGCCTAGAATGGCAGTACGCACATCTCCCTTTCTGAAAAAGAAAGCTTAGGATCGGGATGAGCATCATTGGTGTTAATGTTTTTCCGCAAGACATACACCGAGAGCGATCGTTGACAATTTTTGCCCCAGTGCGATACCGGTACACAACCACATTCAAGAAACTCCCGATCATCACACCAAGAAAAAAGACAGCCATTCCAGAAAGGGTATCAAATGAAAAAATACTCATATCATGATTTCATTATTGTTGAATTTGAAGGGGGGTTACATCAAGACAGAGTTCAGGAGAGCCTGCTGTAGCACCACAATCATTTGAGGCGCCGTCAAAAATCACCCCTCCACTTAACACTTGAATATCCGCATCTTTTGCTAGAAGCGGATTATCTTCACGTTCAAGAGAGACAGAGAGCGCATACCCCCGACATCCCACTCCTGTACACTCAGTATAAGGCGCAACATTTTCTGACCCACCGAAATATTGGTAGGTATTTCCAGACTGAGATGGATCACTATGAAGATATCCTAGCGCATAAATCATTTGAAGTGCCGCATCTGCCCCTGTGTAACCGCTTGGTGTTGAAGAAGGGTATGTCTGAAAAGCGTCGTAGTATATTTCGAGCGACTTTTGTATTTCGCTTATCCCAGAAATACGTTTTGCGTCTCTAGCTTTCGCACGAGAATTTCCTACAGCAGCGAGCACTGATGAAGCAAGAATGCCAATAATTGCGATAGTGACAAGAAGCTCAATGAGGGTAAACCCTTTGTGTAATGTGCGCATGTACAGATATGTTATCAGAAAATAAAAAAACCGTCCCACTGGGACGGTTTTTTTAAAGATAGCATTAGAGTTATGGTCGAACCGCATAGCAGTGCCCGTTTGTCACAGCACCATTTGCTCCACAGACACCCGCATCAGCTCCGTAGAAAGGAGCAACAGTTGCATCAACGTCATTGTTGAGAACTGGGTTATCGCTGCGCTCAAGTGACGCACCAAGGAGATACCCCTGACATGGAACAGGTGCGTTGCCAGAAAATGCACCGAAACACACTGCTGTTCCCGCAGCATCAACACCAATGTATGAGTACGCAAATGTTGCGCCTCGTGAAATAAGTGGATCTACTGGGATGTTAGGAATATAATTCCCTGCTCCTGAGAACGGATTTGTTGTCCAGGCAGCCGCATCGAGAAGTCCGGTTGCTGCATAGAGTGCATTCGTCGTTTGGCCAGGGTATGACTGACGAGAGTCGTAGTAGAGCTCCAAAGCCAACTGAATGTTTTTAATATCTGAAATACGTGTCGCGTCACGTGCCTTCTCACGAGCGGTCCCAAGAGATGCGAGAACCACTGAAGAGAGAATACCGATGATCGCAATGACGACGAGAAGTTCAATGAGTGTAAAACCTCTTTTTGCCGAACGAAGTGTCATAAATCGTGTTAAATTTTTAAACTGTTGAATGATAATGTTCCCAATAAATACCTTAGGCGAGGGTCATCGCCGTGTATAGGGGTATTGTACCCCCACCCCTCCCTTTATGGGAGAAGCGCCTGTGGATAACATTATTCAGGGCTATACCGAGGTTGCGATGTCGTAGATGGGAATAAGCACGGCAGTTAAAAGACCCCCAACACCAACACCCAAGAGCACGATCATGGCCGGTTCGATCATCCCAAGGAGAGATTCGATGGCATTATCAACCTCACGTTTGTAGAATTTAGCAAGTGTTTCAAGAATAGAACCCACTTCTCCTGTTTCTTCTCCAACGCGAATCATCTGCACCATAATTTTTGGTATCTCGTGTGTATATGGGTCAAGTGATTGAGAGAGAGACTTCCCTCCACGGACCGCGTTTGAGGCTTCCATAAGGAGATCTTTGTAGATTTTTGACCCAACAACATTTGCACATATTTCCAATGTGCGAACAACAGGGATACCTGAAGTCAACATGGTATTCACGTTATCGGCAATACGAGCGAGAAAGATCTTTCGATACAGTTCTCCGATAACAGGGAGGCTCAGAATCATTCGAGAAAGGAGCACCCTTCCATCTGCCGTAGTGAAATAACGCCAAAGCAAAAAACCAAACGCAATAATAATTGCAACAGCGAGCACCCCCCATTCAACCAAGACATTGGACGCCCCAATGACGATCTTGGTGAATACCGGAACCTCAATACCTGACTCAAGAATAATTGTGGCGAGTTTAGGGATGACAACCACAAGCATGATGACCATCACAGCGACAAAGACGGTGATGACGAAGGCGGGATAGATAAGTGCATTCTTTGTCTTGCTTGTGAGTTCATAGGAACGATCAAGATATCCTGCGAGATAATCAAATGTCGATGAAAGATTTCCGGATTCTTCTCCAGATTTGACCATGTTGATGTAAAATTCACTAAAGACATCGTTTTGCTTTGCCATCGCATTGGAAAGCGACATTCCTCCCTGAATATCATCAGCAATTTCTCCAAGTTTTTTGCGCAAGGCATGATTTTCATTCTCCTGACCCAAGAGCTGAAATACTCGAAGTGCAGAAACGTTCGCACCAAACAATGTCGAGATTTGTCTTGAGAGAACAACGACATCTTTATATTTAATGGGATTAAAGACGGTAAATGATCGTTGCCAAAATGGAGTTTCAGTGTCAGGAACTATTGATACGATAACAAAGTTCCTGCGCTGAAGTGCTCCAATGGCAACATCAACATTTGCGGCCTCGATGGTTCCCGCTTGCTGTGTTCCAGATGTTGATTCAATAGCCTTGTAGCGATAAATCATATACCTAGATCATGCGCTCAAGTCCTCGTGGGTTAAAGGAGTGGAGATAGGCGGTCTCAACAGTAATCTCTCCTTTCCTTACTAACTCTGCAAGTGAACGATTCATATCAATCATTCCATGCTCAGTTCCCGTCTCAATCACCATAGGAATTTCGTGGGTTCGTCGTTCACGAATAAGATTTGCAACTGCGCTGTTATTGATGAGGAGTTCATAAGCAAGCGTTTGCCCCCCTGAGATCTTGGGGATAAGGCGTTGAGAGAAAATTCCTGCAAGTGATCCTGCGAGCTGGACGCGAATTTGGTCCTGCTGTCCTTCAGGGAACGAGTCAATGATACGATCGATGGTTTGTGATGCGTTGTTGGTGTGGAGAGTTGAGAATACAAGGTGTCCAGTTTCTGCCGCTGTCACCGCAGTAGAAATGGTATCTAACCCACGCATTTCACCGATCAAAATAATATCAATGTCCTGACGGAACGCTGCCTTGAGAGCAATGTGAAAATCTTCAGTATCTGAACGCACTTCGCGTTGAGAAATGAGAGAGCGGTCTGGTTGAAAAACATATTCAATGGGGTCTTCAATCGTAACGATGTTTTCAGCACGTTCATGATTAATCATATCAATCATCGACGCAAGGGTTGTCGACTTCCCTTGTCCAACAGGACCCACCACAAGAAAGAACCCTTGTTTCCTTTGAGTAAAGGTCGCAAGAATATCAGGGAGTCCAAGTTCACGAAGAGTCTTAATCTTGGAAGGGATGAGACGGAGCGCACAAGCGATTGTGCCCTTTTGGTAGTATGCATTGCCTCGGAAGCGTGCTTCACGGCCAAAACTAAATGAAAAATCAACCTCTCTTTTTTCAAGAAAAAGTTTCCAATTAAAGTCTTCAAGAAGCTCTTTGACAAGAGCCTCGGTGTCTTCTGGGGTTAATATTGGAATTTTTACTAGCGGGACAAGGTTCCCCGACACACGAATCGTAGCGTGTCTCCCTGAAATCATATGCAGGTCGGACGCTCCTTCATGAATAACAGTGAGAATAAGCTCTTCGAGTTTTTTCTTTGCTTCAGCCATAAATAATGTCAAAAGAACAAGAACTCACAGAAATTACTTTTTCTTCATAATCTCTTCAACCTTTGCAACAACTTCACTTGGAGTTGCGGAGGCTTTAATAATATACCCGTCTGCTCCGAGTTTGATTGCTCGGTCAATGTCTGTATCTTGCCCGAGATTTGAAAGCATGATGATCATAGTCCCTTCGGCAAGCTTATCCTTCTTAACCTTTTCCAAAAATTCAAGCCCGTCCATAACAGGCATCACAATATCAAGAAGCATCACATCCGGCTTCTCCCCTCCTTGAAGCTTTTCAAGGGCTTGCAAAGTCCCAAGAGCTGGGACAACGGTGAAATTATTTTGTGTAAATTTAAGTGCATACATGTCGAGGAGGAAAGCATCATCATCCACGATCATGACAGATAATTGTTTTTTCTGTGCCATAGGGTAAGTATACCGGAACCCAATAGAAAATCCTATACACAGGGTCCCTAGATGTCCATTGGTAGACCTTCGTTTGGTTTTTGACAACTCCTATACGTTGCTCACCTCTTCAAAAGGGACAAAACCCTGAAAACTCTTAAGAAGAGCATCGTCTTTCATGGTAAACATTCCGTTTTTTCTTGCCTGCTCGTACACAGCTTGTTCTGTTGGATTTTTCAGAATAATGTGCTCGAGATCACGATCAATTTTGAGAAATTCATATACACCCATGCGACCTTTTGTCCCTGATGGACACTGT
Source organism: uncultured Candidatus Saccharibacteria bacterium (assembly GCA_964409985.1). Lineage (GTDB taxonomy): Bacteria > Patescibacteriota > Minisyncoccia > Phycocordibacterales > UBA6899 > CAYPEZ01. The sequence goes on along the minus strand of CAYPEZ010000026.1, from coordinate 5,952 downwards.
GGACTCGGTATTGCTTCATAGATATGGTCTGGAATCTCAATCTGTTTTCTTCGAGCTTCTGGGAGATCGGCAAGTTGGTGGTCGATCATCATTCGGACACTATCGGTCATGGGGATCATCTTCTTTGACTCTGGGCACACGCGGCGAATAAGTCGTTGCCCAATAGCCATAATCAACGTGGGGGCAATTAAGTACGGATCTACCTCCATATCAATGAGACGTGGGATTACTCCCGCAGCGGTGTTTGTGTGCAGTGTGGAAAACACGAGATGCCCCGTGAGCGCAGCTTGAATGGCAAGCTGCGCTGTTTCCTTGTCTCGAATTTCTCCAACCATAATAATATCTGGATCTTGGCGCAGAATAGAACGGAGACCGTTCGCAAACGTATATCCAATTTCAGGACGCACCTGCGATTGGCTGACACCAGGTATAGAATACTCAACTGGATCTTCAAGCGATATGACGTTCTGCGTCTCTCGATCGAGCTCATTCAACATTCCATAAAGCGTTGTCGATTTTCCAGAACCTGTTGGCCCGGTGATCAAGATCATTCCGTAGGGGGCATCGATCGCCTCTTTGATCATGGCTTTTTGTTCGTCGTTCATCCCCATGGTATCCATGGATTTGATCCCTTTCCCAGAATCCAGAATACGGAGCACCACCTTCTCACCATAGTACGCAGGAAAAGTCGACACACGGAAGTCAATTTTGCGTCCATTCACAGTTGCGCGGAAGCGTCCGTCTTGCGGTTTACGCTTTTCGTCAAGCTTTAAATTCGCAAGGATCTTAATGCGTGCGACAACTCCGGAATGGACAGAGACCGGAAGGAGAAGAGAGGTGTACATGACCCCATCGACTCGAAGACGGACACGGACTTTTTCACCCGTATGTTCGATATGGACATCCGATACGTTTCCTTCTGCTGCATACTGCAAAATCACCGAGACAACCTTCGTGACAGGAGCGTCTTCAATAATATGCGTCCCCGATTCTTGAGTTTGACTCTCACCTGCTGCAGCGCCCTCCTCACCAACAGGAGTAGTGACTTCTGATGGATCAATTTCTGATAGAGCTTTTGAAACTTCTCCAGAAAGATTTTTATAATTTTTTAGGATTCCTTCAATTTCTGACTCAGCAATTAAGAACAACTTATAGGGCATGCCGATCTTCGTTGAAATAAACTGGAGTGCATCTCTCGCCTGGATATTGTCTGGGTCGACAACACCAACCTCAAGAACACCATCAACAACATTCAGGGGAACGATGTTGTAATGCCGAGCGGATTCTTCTGGAATGAACTTCAGAGTTTCGTACGGAACGGTAGCTCCATCAATATGCCGAACTGGGACACCATAGAATTCTCCTTTATATTCTAGGAGTGTGTGTGCATCTATCCCGGCTTCGCCGAGCAGGGCTGTTTCATTCGCTCCGGGCTCGCCTCCTTCAATCTGTGCTTTGACTTCAGGAACGAGTACGCCTTTTTTCACCAAAAAATCAAGGAAGGTCATGGACCCATCTATGATAGCACATATACCCCAGCAAATGACTAGCGTCCTGCAGCAGGAGTGCTCTTTGATGGAGAGGGTGCTCCAGATTTAGTGGTCCCTCCCCCTGCGTTACGTGACGAAGGCTGTACTACGGGTATAAACGGATGTTCTCTTCCTGCTTCTTCTGTTGGAGGTGTGACGTGGGTATCAATAAGGCTTCTGTATGCCTCAGTATCAAACACAGACGTATCGAGTCGGAGTTTTTGGAGTTCATTTAATTTTGCGAGGAATTTTTGTCCCTCTCCGACAAGGTCTTCTCCTCCTTGTGACGAACCGAAAAGTGGCTCGCTGGGGCCAGAATAAGTCACATAAACATAAAAGAGTGCTCCCGGAACGAGGATGACCACAGCGATGTCAATGAGAAGATGTTTTATTTTTTCATTCATCATAAATTTATTCATTCATGGCATTTGGCTGAGGAACACGTGGTACCCGGGTTTTAGGTTTTTCATATTCTGATGCAACGGGAAGCTCTATTTCCACATGATATGCGAGGACACTACTTTCTGGAGTCAGAACACCCGCAACGACCCCACCCGTAATGGTCATCGCACGAACATCCTGTAGAGTCAGCTCTTGTTCAAGATCACGCATAAATGTTTTGAAAACGGGATATGGCGCCGTCACATCAAATTGTGCGAGAACTGAGGTGTTCTTCTGTGAAGATGAGGATTTTTGAGCGTCTACGGAAGGCATTGTTACTGATGGAGAGTGCAGAATGAGCCCGTGGCGCTGTGCAAAGGAGTTGATTTGAAAAAGGAGGAGTGTTTGATCCACTGCTGTTGGAAGAAGTTTTTCGAGACGCGCTCGGTCGCGCTCACTAATTGACTCTACCTGTGCAAGTAACTTCCCTTGAAGATCTCGGATTTCTCCGGCGCTATCTATTGCGCTTTGATAGTCTTCCTTGTTCGTCTGAATCACCGCAATATCTTGATATGTAGGATAGACATAAAGCACAAACATCAAACCAGAAAGAATGACGAGGGTGAATGGAAGAATGTAACGTGAGGGAGACATAGTTTATTGTTGTGGGATCTGAGCCCCTGTTTGGGTGATTGGAAGAGTCTCTTGCGCCAAAGGAGGGACAACATACTTCATCACCTCAGGGGAAAGAGTAAGCGTAAGATTAAACCCAACAACACCTGTTTGTTCTTCAAGCTGAGAATTGTCAATTGACACTTGTGTAATACGGGGATTTTTTCGAAACTCTTCGAGCTGAGCATATAAAATACCGAAATTTGGTGCATCTCCCTGAAGAGTAACGATATATCCTTTCTTTTCTTCTCGAGAGAGATTCATCCCTTTGTAATACACTGATTTGAGAGTATTTGCCTGGAGCATATTGAGGAGTCCTGTAACTCCCACATGGTTATCAACTGCCTGCTTAGCAAGCTGGAGGCGTGCTCCTATTGCTTTAAGATCTTCAATTGCTTGTGGATTAAACTTCTCTTTTTCGGTAGCAAGTTGCGTTGCGAGTTGGGTGACAGCAGCAGATTCTTTTTTGTGAAAATAAAAAGCTAGGCCCGTCATGATGAGCATCGCAAAGAAGATTGCCGCACTGATGATTGTGACAACCGGAATGGGCTCGTGGCGACGCATGCTTGCCTCCTCCTTAAATATAGGGCGTTGAGGGATGAACGATGTGTCAAAACGTTGGTCCATGAAATTCTGTGATTATTGTAGCACGCTTAAAGTTCCTGTTGTCCCCTACTGGAGTTTCTTCAGGGCTAAACCAATGGAAACCGCAAACTCAGGTCCAGCATCTCGAAGGATTGGCTCAAGAACAGCTGGGGCTTCAATTTTTCCAAAAGGGTGTCCAAATACGACTTCGGTCTCAAAACTTAATTTAATGACATCAGAAAGGCCTTTGAGTAGTGCCCCACCGCCTGTGAGAATAACCTTACTCGCACGAACATGCTCACGCTCTTGATAACGAACAAGAATACGATTTGCCTCAGCAAAAATTCGCTCAATAGAAAGACGCACAATGTCTGCCATTGCTTTATCTTTAGGATCGCCGTGAAGGCCATAATCACGCTTGAGTTCTTCTGCTTTAAGCATGTCGTATCCCTTTGCTCTCGAGAGTGCGAGTGTGATGTCTTGTGATCCTGAGTTGATGAGGTGGCTCGAGCGGACGATCCCCTCTTCAATCATCGCTATTTTTGTATTTGCGGCGCCAATATCCATCATCATGACAAGAGAGTTGTCATGTTCCATGGTCGAACGAATTGCACTAAAGATTTCAACCTCGAATGCCGCAGTATTCACCTTGAGTTCCTTGGCGATGGTTTGATATTTTGTAATGATGTCATTGTGAATGGCGGCAATAAGCACATCGGTTTTAGGGGTTTTATCATCAACCTTATCTGGGTCAATATACTGTCGAGCCATTTTGGGAATCACCCACCAGTTAAGTGTTACTTCCGAAATCGAAGTGGGAATATACTTTCGTGCTTCTATGGGAACAACTTGATCAAGCTTTGCTTGGCCAACATCTGGGAGACGAATCACTGAGAGCATCGTTGCCGTCAGTGGTATTGAAAAGACAATATCACGAGAGGTAATATTTGCCTCTTTAAAGAGGATATTCATCGCCTCAACAATTTTTTCTGCGGGAAGGTTTGTTGCTTGTCCAATCGCAAGTCCTGCCATAGGACCAAGCGCAAGTTCTCCGTATGTATCAAGAACTGCTTTAGAACCTTTTTTCTTCAGCTGAATTGCCTTCACAAAAGACGAACCAATATCTACCCCAACAACCGCTGATGGTGATGAGGACATTTTCAGAAGACCAGAAAGTTTTTCAAAAGGATTCATGGCAAAAGGAGCGCCAGGGTCCTAGAGGTGCGCTTAGGGCAAGTGTAGCACACCTAAGGCAGTTCCTTGCGTGTTTTCAACAGTTCTGTAGGCTAAAAATATGCTCCAGCGTATCATCACGTTTCTCTTCCCCCCTCTATGTCTTCGGTGTAGCTCCGAAGGAGGGCTACTCTGTGCGGAGTGCCAAAGAAACCTCCCTGTCATCCCCTTCCAAGTTTCATTACACTCGTGGGCCCTTCTTCATTACCACGAAAAACCGAGCCAACAATTGATTTTTGCCCTAAAGTTTGGAGGGAAAAAAGAACTTTCTCGGACATTTGCTCAACTTCTCGGGAAATGCATTGGGTATATTTCCTCTCAAAACACCGATATTGTGATTGTTCCTGTCCCCTCATCAACAAAAGAGAAAAACGCTCGTGGATATGATCACATAGCACTTATCGCAAAAGAACTCTCAGACATAACGACCATTCCCTTCGTTGACGCTCTTCAAAAAATTCGAGACACAAAAAGACAAGTTGAAATGCTTAATCGCAAAGAAAGACTTCTTAATCTTCGTCAGGCATTTTCCTTCTCTCCAAATGCAGATATTGCTGGAAAAACCGTTGTAGTGATTGATGATGTTACAACAACTGGAGCCACATTCGAAGAAGCACGCAGAACGCTTCTACAAGGAAACCCAAAAGAAATTCTTGGTCTCGCCCTTTGCCACTAGAAGAGATCGGAACAAATAATGGCTCACTTCACCAAAAGTGGTTTGTGACTCAATATCTCTTCGACTTCTTCGAACCCCTCGGGGAAGGCAAAGTTGTACCTTGCCGGAAGAGCAAAGACATACGTCGCGTTTCTCCCAAGCTCTGTTGGTCCAATGGGAGCAGCGCCAATATGAAACTTTTCATCAGAAAGATCCCGCCACTGAGCAAGAGTAAAAATGAGAATTGGAATATCTTGTCTTGGGTGTTCTTCTGTAAATAATGGGTGGCGGATGGCGATCTTGCTCCCCTGCACCACGACACCGCTTTCTGTATTTCCCGTCCAAGTCCCTGTCGCGATACGGAACCCTCTCCATGTTTCAGGTAAAGAAAACACAAATCCATATTCCTCATTACGATATTCCACCTTAGCCGTCACGACTTGGTTTGTGGGAGAAACAATGGGCCGCTGTTGAGTTGCATGAAAAAGCCAAAATCCAAGACCTGCGCAGAGCATAAAGACAACTACGAGCCAGAAATTTTTCATGTACTACAGTATAAATGCTACACACGAGAGAAGCGAATACCTCTCGAGAGGACCCAAACCCTCTGTAGAAAAAGTCCCTATCTTGTGCTAGATTACCAAATTGGAGAGATGGCCGAGCGGTTGAAGGCACCACACTGCTAACGTGGCAGGGGGTAAAACCCCTCGAGGGTTCGAATCCCTCTCTCTCCGCCCGTTGAAAATACCGCCAAGAGGCGGTTATTTTCTTGGGCGGGAGAAGTAATGTGCTTGAGCACATTACGAGAGGGATTCGAAGACCGCAGCGATGTTCCGTCAGCAGACGGAACCGCGAGGGGCGGGCTGCGAGTTCACCGAGCGACGGCGAGGTGAAACT
>CAYPEZ010000025.1:1600-12883 GCA_964409985.1 uncultured Candidatus Saccharibacteria bacterium | reverse complement strand
ATGGACCAATCGAACGCATGTGGATCTTGTCTTCCACCATGTGGTGAAGCTTGAGCACATACATGACTCCGACGGAAATTTCTTGTTCAAAAGCTTCTCCAGTGCGGCCGTCATAGAGCTTCATCTTTCCATTTTCTTGGAGTCCTGCTTTCTTAAGTTCCTCGCGGATCTCATCTTCACCAACAGACTGGAATGCAGGCGTGATGGCCTGATATCCAAGTTTCAGTGCTGCGTGACCCAGGTGAAGTTCGAGGATTTGTCCCAAGTTCATACGGCTTGGCACACCAAGTGGGGTCAAGATGACATCGATAGGCTCACCATTCTCGTCGAATGGCATTTCTTCGATTGGCAAAATACGTGCAATGACTCCCTTGTTTCCGTGGCGACCTGCGAGCTTGTCACCCACTGAGATGTTGCGGAGCTGTGCGATTTCGACATGGATGCGCTTGATGATTCCTGAATCGAGGGGATCACCGTTCTCACGAGAGAAGACCTTCACGCCAATGATGCGACCACGCTTTCCGTGTTCCATGCGGAGGCTTGTGTCTTTTACGTCACGAGCTTTTTCTCCGAAGATAGATCGGAGGAGACGCTCTTCTGGTGTGAGCTGAGCTTCACCCTTTGGAGTAATCTTTCCGACAAGAATGTCGCCTGGACGCACTTCGGCACCAACGCGGACAATACCCTCGTGGTCGAGATCTTTGAGCTTGGATTCACCAACGTTTGGAATATCTGGTGTAGTGACTTCTGGACCAAGCTTGGTGTCACGCACATTACAGACGAACTGTTCGATGTGAATAGATGTGAAAATATTGTTACGAACGAGACGCTCAGAAAGAATGATGGCGTCTTCGTAGTTGTTTCCTCCCCAGCTCATGAACGCGACACGGACGTTTTGTCCAAGTGCGAGTTCACCGCGGTCTGAGGTGGAGTTGTCAGCAAGGACATCACCCTTCTTCAGCTTTTGACCAAGCGTTACAGTTGGGCGCTGGTGGTGAGTCGTGAATCCGTTGGTACGGCTAAAGGTAATAAGCTTGTGATCGTAGACTTTGCCCTTTGCGTCGGTGACTTCGATGTGCTTTGCATCAACTGCAGTGACTTCCCCATCAACTGGCGAGAGGACGACACGGCCTGAATCGATAGCACACTTGCGCTCCATGCCGGTCGCAACGAGTGGTGCTTGCGGGATGATACATGGGGTTGCTTGCTTCTGCATGTTTGAACCCATCAAGGCGCGGTTGGCGTCATCGTGCTCGAGGAATGGGATGAGTGAAGTCGCAACAGAAAATGCCTGGTTGGCAGCAACATCGATAAACTCGACATCCTGTGGTGCAACGAGACCTGGTGCGGTGCGAATGCGGCACTCCACGCGGCTTGCAGAAATGTTTCCATCTTTGTCATACGGAACAGATGCGTGCGCAATAATATGACGCTCTTCTTCAAGGGCGTTCATAAATGCGATCTCGCCTGTGATCTTGCCATCCTTCACTTTGACATATGGAGTCTCGATGACACCAAAGTCGTTGACACGTGCGTGTGTTGCGAGGCGGAGGATAAGACCGATGTTTGGTCCTTCTGGTGTGTGAATAGGACAGAGGCGACCATAGTGCGAGGTGTGCACGTCACGAACTTCGAACCCTGCGCGCTCCTTTGTCAGACCTCCGGGACCCATCGCAGAGACGGTACGGAGGTGCTCGACTTCAGCAAGAATATTTTCTTGCACCATGAGCTGTGAAAGCTGGTTGGTCGTGAAGAATTCTTTAAGGCGTGCTTGAAGTGGACGTGGAGAGACGAGGTTGATTGGGAGGATGGTGTCACTCTCGACAGTGGACATGCGGTCCTGAATATTGCGCTTCATCTGGGTCATACCGACGCGGAGCTTCTGCTGGAGCATTTCTCCAACATAGCGAACACGGCGAGATCCGAGGTGATCGATATCGTCTTCTTGTGCTCCCTTGGTGTGATTGAGAGAGACAACTTTTTGGAAAGTCACGACAAGGTCATCAACAGTGAGGGTGCGAATAGCGAGTGCCTTGTCATCCATTGGAAGCTTGAAGCGCTTGTTGAAGCGGAAGCGACCAACAGCGGAAAGGTCATAGCGCTCACGGCTGAAGATACCGTTGATGAGCTCCTTGGCGTTCTGTGCTGATGCCACATCACCATCGCGAAGACGGCGGTAGATTTCGAGATAGGCCTCCTCCTCGTTCTCAATACCCTCTTTGGCGATTGTCTTTGTAATAGCATCCATCGCTGCGGGATTGCCTGCGAACGCATCCTTGATCTGCTGGGTAGTCCATCCCCCGAGCACACGGAAAAGGAGCGTTGCTGGGAACTTACGCTTGCGGTCGATCTTCATTGAGAGTGCTCCATCGGCGTCTGTCTCGATCTCGATCCAGGCACCACGTGAAGGAATCACCTTTGCACCGAATGTCTTTCCACTCTTGAGTTCCTGAGCGGTGAAGAAGATACCAAATGAACGAGCAAGCTGTGGAACAACGACACGCTCAACTCCATTGATGATGAAGGTTCCACGGTCGGTGACACATGGAAAATCCGCAAGAAAGATTTCTTGCTCCTTCTCGACGCCAAGCGTCTTGTTCTTGAGCTTCACGGTCACACGAAGTGGTGCTTCGTATGTCATCTCCTTGAGTCTCGCATGATGCTCATCGTACTTAGGAGCAGCGAGGTCAAAACCGGTAAACTCGAGTTCGAACTTCTTTCCTGAATAATCTCTGATCGGAGAGAACTCCTTGAACACTTCCTTCAGCCCTTCTGACACGAGCCACTCGTAGGACTTCTTCTGTGCATCCACCAGGCTCGGCATTGGTGACAGAGGCGCTTTGTATCGCGAAAAATATTTCTTTGTAATCTCCATATGTGGGGATCGCAATATCTATATGATGCTCAGACTTTTCTTCATTGCGAAGGAGGTCGCAGCAAAGAAAAATCTGAGCACGAATAAAATTTCACCTGTCACCACACTGCCTCGGGCAGTCTAGTGACGCAAAAACAAACGAGTACAAGCCTTCCTCCAAGGCTTGAACTTGTTATGAAAACCATTTGAAACTTTTCGCCAGCCGCTGTGGACCTAAGAGAGAAGCGACGTGCTGATGGGATTAAGTATACGGATAATACGGCTACGGTCAAGGGCTTTTTGGTATAGTTTGTGGAAAATTGCGTCCTACTCGTCCACCCCTCAGCAAACCCCGTCATCGTACAAGAAGTACGTCTCTCTGGAATTTGCCTCAGTCCAGGACTTCGTATGACATCGATTTTCTCCAAACTCTAGCCTTCTTTAGAGAGAACAGTCCCTTGTGGAGTAAAATCTGGGGAAAAGCCTGTGGATAAAGCGTGGACGAATCGTGGAAAAGTTCAATTCAGTCCATGAAGACAGTAGCTCCCCTCTCCTTCACACAAAACTCAAGAAGCGCCGATGTGGCGCTTCTTGAGTGGTAGAGGATGACACTTATATAAACCGTGGATCTACTGATTTCGTTGCTTCCCCTGTTTGAACTGAGATCTTTGGTTTTGTTTTTGATTCATGTGTGCTCGAGGCTTTTGTAATGCCTCACGCTCCATGTAATCTGTGTATCCGCCTGCACCAAAAGCCATGTTACCTGCTAAAAGGCCTGCTCCGGCCAATGCCGCTACGATTGCTTTACGATGTGCTTGCTTCATACGTTTATTATTACTCCTCCGCAGGAAAAAAGTTTCATCTCCCAGGACCAACAGCGTCACTCAACGGTGGCTTCATACAAGCGTGTATTGAGCCGCTCCTAAAATGTCTTTGCGTTCTTGGGTTATTAGACAATACAATCGCTAGGCTGTCTCCTCGATCGAATACCAATCGATTTTGCGTGTCATATACATCGCAATGGCAATGAAGACAAAGAGAAGAAGTGAGCCAAAGAGGAGCGCAAAGTCTTCGAGCTGAAGGACAAAGTAGAGATACCCGTACAGAAGCGAGAGAAATGCGAAGATTGGGAGCGCACGACGCACGCTCTTGAGGATCGCCACACTATACGCACTCACGAGCCCGACGATCATGACTGCACCGAGAAGGTATGCGTTAAAGAATCCGATATGCTCCGAGAGCGAGAGGAGTAGCAAGTAGAAGAGTGCGAGTGCAGACCCAATGAGAAGGTACTGCACCGGATGAATGCGGACACGTGAGAGCACATCAAACAGGAAGAAGACACCGAACGTCAGCGCAATGAAGAGGAGAGCATACTTCACACTACGAGAGACAAGGTCATACGTATCGACAGACTCGTGGAGCTCTACGCCAACAGCTGATTCGGCGAGACTCGCAGTATTCACCAATCCTTCGGTCCATACTTGAGGATATGTTCGTCCAAATGAAGAACTGCGCCACTCACTGGTAAATCCTGTATCAGCCAGCGTGCGCTCAGACGGGAGCGAGGGGCCCGTGAACTTTGGCGTCTTCCAAGGAGATTGAATCGAAATCTGACTTTCCTCCCCCACTGGAGCAACCACGAAAGATTCACTGCCCTTGAGCTTCACTTCAAATGAAAATGGAATGCTGTCTTTGTATGGATCAGCAACCACCGTCGTATGGATCCCCGAGGAACTCTGGAGTTTGTAGTCCGTGAACTGGAGACCTGCACCAGGCTCAAATGCCTTTGTGGTGCCGCCCCAAAGAAGATCGACTTGATTCTCAATCCCTCGTGTATCTGATGCAAATACCGAGAGTGTCACGTCCTTAGGGATCGCGGTCGCTTCTTTGATATCGCTCCCACGAAACTCTCCACTGACTTTGAGCGTACTGGTATAGAGCGTCGTCTTAAAAATGCCGCGTGCACGGACCTCGGGGTCAAGTGTACTCTCGACTGTAAGTTTTGACGGAAGAACGTAGAGATTTTCTTTAATGCCATTGCGTAAGACCGGAAATACTAACATCGGGCCGACAATGGTCTGAGGATTTCCCCAAGTCGAGCCAATCTCCTGCTTAGCCTCACGCTCCCTACCCTCGCGCTCTGCGACGAGTCCGAGCACCATCATGCTGGCAATAAAACAGAGCCCGCCAATAAGGACCATGGCAATAAGTTTGCCTGAAGCCGTCGATTGTTTCATATATATGTGATTACTCCCCCTTTATAGAGAAAGTTACTTGTGACGCGATATGTACTTCTCAAAAAAAGTAAAACTCAAAATTCCCAAAAGACTAAAGGCGAGATCCCCGAGATCAAATGTCCGGTTATGAGAAAACATCTGAATCATCTCATCGCAGATTGCATAGATCCCGACGATGCCATATCCCAGCGGAAATCGTGCTGACCCGAGCGCGCGACTACCCGTATAACCCAAGAGACCAAATAACACAAAATGACCGATGGAATCATAATGAGGGACAACCTTAATAACACTTGGAATAGCATCTATGTATGCAAAGAGTGTTGCTGCCAAAACAACGAAAAACATGATCCCTACCCAGAGTTTTGGGTTGCGAATGAGTGGCGTGTGCATATACCAAAGAGACAACCACTGATATGTCCCTTTTGTCACCTATGATTCTTGAGTTGCCTTCCCTTTCGTCTTTCGCTTCGGATCTTCTTTCCAGGCGTCCATCTTTGCGTGGTGGCCGGAGAGGAGGATTTTCGGTACAGAGTATTTCTTCTTTTTGTACACAATTGTTTCGGGACGTGTATAGATCTCGCTTGCAGATGCCCTGTTCTCTTCTACAGATTCGAACTTCCCTAAGACTCCCGGAATCTGACGAGCCACCGCATCAATGATGGTGAGTGCAGGAAGCTCCCCGCCCGTGAGCACATAGTCTCCGACAGAAATTTCTTCTGCCTTGAGTGCTTTCTTCACCCGAGCATCAATGCCTTCGTACCGACCAGAGAGGAATAGGATATGTTTATACTTTTTTGACAGTGTGCGTGCATACCCATTCGTAAACTTTTTTCCTGATGCGGAGAGAAAAAGGATTTTTGTTTTTGCGGGAGTCGCCTTCGCCTTCTTTATTGCAGCATCTGCGGCTTTCAATACCGCAGGAGCTTCGAGAACCATCCCTGGGCCACCACCGTAGGGCCTGCGATCAACCCGTGCCCACTTGTCATCTGTATAGTCACGAGGGTTGAGTGCCTCTATGCGAATCACCCCTTTTTCTTGCGCACGACCAAGAATCGACATGGTGCCATACGTGTCGATAAGATCAGGGAAAAGCGTCACAACAGAAAACTTCATTCCATTTGGAAGGAGCTTCTGTGCGGCGTAGCTCGTTGGCGTGTTTTCCTTTAGTGTCTTCATGAGCCGAATATTACCTAATTTATCACCCGGGGCAAGCAACAAGGAATCGTGGCTTAGCATTTTTAATATTTTATCCAAAAGGAAACCCCGTGAGCTGTCGCGCACATGCGCTAACTCACGGGGCACAAAAGAATCTAAAGGTATTATATGACGAACTCTTCAGCGGCTAGAATTGGTTGCCAGCAAATGACTTTTTGCTGACATACCGCAAACAGGAGAAGTACATGATCTCCGCGTTGCAATTGCGTCGACGGTGAAGAGCACGGGGCGATATCTTTGCCATCAGCATAACACGTACATGCGAGTTGAGTGATCTCTCTTTGGTTCTCAGCCAAGAGTTCGACAACAAGGAATTGATGTGGGTATTGGAGTTCGACAGCACATCGGCCTCGCTCATCTACTCCTCGGACGATGGCACGAACGACATTCGCAGTTTGCACTTGTACAAAGGACATACTCCCTCCCCCTTAAGTACAGTATTCTGGGATCTGAGAAATAGTCTACGGAGTACTGTAAAAAATACAATAGCAAAAAAAACACACCGCATCAGTATGGATGCAGTGTGTAAAAAATCTGAGGTTACGTTTTTAGATATCCTTGAGATCTGCCATGACATCATCGACTGACTGTGAGATCTTCCCTCCAGAGCGCTTGCCTCCTTCGGGCTCATTAATCTTGAGGTTCACGCGGGCATTATTTTTCATACCGACAACACGCAGAAGCGTGCGAATAGCCTTGGCGGTGTTGCCCTGGCGGCCAATGATTTTACCCATGTCTTGTGGGTCAATGTCGAGAGTGATGAGGACGCCCATTTCGTCTATCTTTCGCGTGACTTTCACCGCGTCTGGGTTGTCGACAAGTGCTTTGACGACATACTCAAGAAACTGTTGATCGTGTTCCATATCTGTATATGAGGATTATGCTTTCAATGGCAGAGATCGTACCTTTTTCTGCTTAGTGACATTCTACCACGGAGACACTAGTGCGCAAAAACCCCAGAATCACGAGGTGATCCTGGGGTTCTGTGGATAAAAAATATCCTTATGCCGCTGCTGGTGCTTCGGCTGGTGCGGCTGCTTCTGCCTTAGGAGCTTCTGCTGGCTGTTCTTTCTTGATAGGAGTTTTCTTGTGGAGTGCGTTAACCTTCTTTCCGGTGATGACCTTCGCATCAACAAGAAGGTTATGAACGGTCTCGGAAGCCTTCCCTCCCTTTGAGAGCCAGTGCTTCACACGCTCACCCTGGATGGTGGGCTTGCCCTGACGAGCATTGTAGCTACCGACGACCTCGATGACGCGACCACTCTGAGCGGCTTTGCGCGAGTCCATCACCACCATTCGGAAGGATGGGTCGTTCTTTCGGCCAACACGCTGAAGTCTGATCATTAACATGAGTCAAGATACTAGCAAAAAGATACTGCTTTTGCAAGGTGCGGGATGGGCATGGAGACATTCTCCCCTCTATCGGGTAAAATAGGGTGGTCATTATGGCATCTCCATCATTTGATCTGACAGCATTTTTTTCTTCTATTAAGGGAGCTGTCACGGTTTCCCCCATGGTCGTTCTTATCCTCGCTGCGATTGGGGTTGTGATCGGTGTGGTCATGGTGCTTCTTTTTGAGTACCACTGGAAAGCCTATGGAGTAGACAAGATCGAAATGCTCCGGGTAAGGTTTTGGTACTACGCTGGGATCATTGTCTTTGGGGGCGGAATGGTCGTCTCGGCACTTCTCTACACAATCCTCTCTTCATCAACTGCTGTATGATCGAAATTGATCCACAAGAAAAAGTTATTCGGGTTGTCCGCAAACACTGGTTTGTTCTCTTGGCGCAAGGATTTTATTACCTTCTCATGTGCATCATTCCATTCGTCTTCGTGTTCACGATTGTGGAATTCCCTATCGGCGAGGCATTTACCTTTTCGGGGCCAGGATTTTTGGTTGGGGTTTTTGTTGTGACGTTCTGGCTCTTTCTTATATGGAATGCCATGTTTCTCGCCGTCACAGACTACCTTCTTGATGTGCTTGTTCTCACGGACAAACGCATCTTCGAAGTGGAGCAACACGGACTCTTCCGTCGAGAGAGCTCTACCTTTCGCATTGATCGTATCCAAGACGTGACCGTCGAGGTCAAAGGCATTATTGCGACATTTCTCAACTTTGGAAATATTCATATTCATACAGCTGGTGAGGGGCATGATTTCGTTGGAAAAATGATGACTGACCCATACAGTGTCAAAAAACAAATCAATGAAGCGATTGATCACTGGAATCAAGAAGCACGTAATGTTGTCATTTCGCCAACAACAGAAGAAAAAGGATATACACCATCAACACCAGCGACATGAACAAAAAACACTCAAAACGCATAGGCGCAAAACACAGCCATAAGAAAAGTGCTCACTCGTCACGCAACAAAAAATCCTCACGATCAGGCGACAAGAGTCCCAAAAGAGAATTTCGCCCCACCTCTCCATCGCATCAAGGCGTCATCACGGGAGAGATTCGTATTGGTGGCAATGGGAATGGATATATTCGCCGAGTTCCAACAGACCCGCATACAGAAATTGAAATCGGGAGCGCATTTCTTCATACAGCCCTTCACAATGATGAAGTGGCGGTCCGCATCCTCTCTCGTGTCGCAGGTGGAAAGCCTCAAGGTGAAGTTGTCGACATACTCCATCGTAATAAATCGCAATTTGTGGGGGTGCTGCGCAAAAATCAAGGTGCGCTTTTTGTTGTTGCAGACGATCACCGCATGTACCGAGATATTTATATTGACCCAAAGTCAGCTCAAGGGATCACTCCTGGAATAAAAGTCTTGGCTGAGATTACCGCATGGGATTCTGACGAAGAAGATCCGGTTGGTGTCATCGTGCAAGCGATCGGAAAGCCGGGAGAGCACGAAACAGAAGTGCGCGCGATCGCTCTTGACCGAGGATTTGATGGACTCTTTCCTAAAGATGTGGAGGCCGAGGCCCGTGCGATTCCCGCCATCAGTGAAAAAGATTTTGCGGGACGAAGAGATTTTCGTAATACTCTCACCTTCACCATCGACCCCAAAGATGCGAAAGATTTTGACGACGCACTGTCATGGCAAAAACTTCCAAATGGAAACTACGAGATTGGTATTCATATTGCTGACGTGTCGCACTATGTCAAACCTGGAACTGCTCTCGATCGCGAGGCAGCAAGGCGCGCGACCAGTGTGTACCTCGTCGACCGCACGATCCCTATGCTTCCCGAGCGACTCTCAAATGATTTGTGCTCACTGAAGCCTCACGTAGATCGACTCACCTTCTCGGCGGTGTTTGAAATCACTCCGGCGGGAGGCATTATTGGCGAGTGGTACGGCAAAGGAGTGATTCATTCAGCGCATCGTTTCACCTACGAAGAAGCGCAAGATGTGATCGAAGGACGCTCGGAAGAATTAAAGGACGCCATTCTCTCACTCGATCGTCTAGCAAAGATATTCCGCACGCAACGCATAGCGGAGGGTGCCGTGGAGTTTCAATCTCAAGAAGTACGATGTGAGCTCGGACCCCGAGGAAATGTTTTGCGGATCTATAAGAAAGAGCTTAAGGATGCAAACAAGCTTATTGAAGAATTTATGCTTCTTGCCAATCGCAAGGTGACAGAGTGGGTATCAAAGCATATTCCTCCTGAACAACAAGTCTTTGTCTACCGTATCCACGGCGAACCAAACGAGGATAAGATGCGCGATCTCGAAGAGTTTGTCCGTACGCTCGGTATCAAGACTCGAAAACCTGGGACTGAGATCACTGGCAGAGATATCAATGCGATGCTTGCGCAGGTGGAGCACATGGCTGAAAAATCTTATGTGCACATTGCGTCCATTCGCGCGATGGCGAAAGCGATTTATTCTACGAAGAATATCGGGCACTTTGGTCTTGGGTTCCAGCACTACACCCACTTCACCTCGCCTATCCGCCGCTACCCCGACACCATGGTGCACAGACTCCTCGATCGATATCTTCGCAAGGAAAAGGTGTCCACAAAAGAACTTGCCAACCATGAACGCATGGCGCGATATTCAACCGAAATGGAAATTTCTGCGACAGAAGCAGAGCGTGCGTCAATCCGCTACAAGCAAGTAGAGTACTGGGCAGACAAGGTGGGTGCAGTGTGGAATGGAAAGATTGCTGGCGTGGCACCATGGGGAATTTTTGTGGAAGAAGAAGCAACAGGCACCGAAGGCATGATTCATATCAATGACCTCGAAGACGACATCTACACATACGAAGAAAGCAAACATCGCATGGTGGGTACTCGAGAGAAAAAGATTTTTCGCTTGGGAGATCCTATTCGTGCTCGCATCCGTGCGGTGGATCAAAAGAAAAGATTGATTGGCCTTTCCCCAATGAGATAAAACATCTCGCAGGGCACTCGTGTAAAAAACTCCCTATATGAGGGAGTTTTTTATCGGGCTCTTGTCTAGAACGTTGGAGTCGCCACGTAGATGAGCTGATTGGTGTAATTGGCTGCTGCTTGGAGGTCAGACACTTCTATCTTGTACCCCACGCGTGTATAGCCGATATTAGGTGTCACTCCATCTGAAGGGCCATTATGAGCAAACACCGTGCGGGTCGTGGTGGCAAAATTTCCCGCATAGAGAGCAACGCCAAACTCATCACCATTGAGATCTGAGTCTTCGCTCGTAAGTCCAAAGTGCCCATGTGTATTTTCGTTTGCAAGCACTGCGGTTGGTGCAACCCACGCTGTGGGGGTAGGATTTGCGTTGCCATCTACGAACATATCTATATCTGCTCCTGCTCCATTTGAGAGATTTTGATCTTCAATCACCGTAACAGCAAAACCATTTCGTGCGTTGGTGATCACCGTGAGATCTTGTGCAAGAAGCACTGGTGTGCCTGATGCGAGGGAGCCGAACTCCATCGCCGTAGGTGTCGTTGCGGTCGCCGTCGTATCTGAATCCCCGTTCACTGACGACCCAGAAGCAACACCAAGCACTGTAAAAATAAAGGATGTATCG
>CAYPEZ010000025.1:0-1590 GCA_964409985.1 uncultured Candidatus Saccharibacteria bacterium | reverse complement strand
GGTCACGACCACATGCTGGATGATTGCCACAGCGGCATCTCCACTGTCAGCTCCGTACGTTACTCGCACAACGTAGGGACCTTCTGAAGCAGGATTGAGAATGTGCGAATTACCAAAAAGAATTGTTTTTGTTCCTGTCCCAATGCTGTCACCCACACATACAGTGAATGTTACATTTTCGTCTGGTGCACTTGAGTCGACCGACGCTGTCACTTCGCTTCCTGCGGGAGTACAAGCTGCAACCACACTAAATCCTGTCGCAGAAACGTCTCCAGCGACAAGTGAGGTGAGATTGAATGCATCCCCAGATGGATCG
Source organism: uncultured Candidatus Saccharibacteria bacterium (assembly GCA_964409985.1). Classification (GTDB taxonomy): domain Bacteria; phylum Patescibacteriota; class Minisyncoccia; order Phycocordibacterales; family UBA6899; genus CAYPEZ01. The sequence goes on along the minus strand of CAYPEZ010000025.1, from coordinate 1,274 downwards.
AACTGCACCTTGATCGTATTCCCCGCAGAGAGTGTCGAGGAAGCTACGAATGAAAGTGTGTGATTGGTTGCCACACTTGGACCAGAATCCACGAGCGTATCACTAATCCCCGACAGAGCCGCCGCTTTTGCTGTATGAGGGTAAAAAAGAGGAGCGATGATTGTTGAAAAGAAAAGAGCGATCCCCACGACCGACGCAACAACGGCATCGAAAGGACGCTCCTCAGAAAAGACGAATGCACGAGAAAGAAAACGTAGCTTGGGCGAGCGTGTGGGGTGGGACATGTGTGGGAACTTATGAGTAAAACCCGCGTATAAGTTTTCCACTTTTTCCTACTTGCGTGGGGCAAGCAGGCGGGCCGAGGGAACTTATCCGTAGGAATTACTCTTATTTTAGCAAGAATGGCTCAACTGTGCGGGGATTTGTCCACAGTATAGAAAAAAGCACCATGCCAGTTTGGCATGGTGCGAGTATTACGATGCGATCGTTGCGTGACGCTTCCCCCTTGGAGGAATCTTGATGATTCCACGAGGTCGGAAGCGATGACGAAGCCAGTCTGCTGTGCGGAAGACAGTGAGTTCCGAACGATAGAGTGACTGGTTGAGTGTCTTGAACTCACGTGGCTCAAACCACCGAGTGTCCATGATTTCCGTGGGATCAAACTCCCCTCTTGCGCGACGCTTGAGCGCCGCATGGAAACAAAAATTCATGAAGTACGCTTCATCTGGCGTTTCCCCGGGTGATACGTACGTTACGAATCCGGAGAGAATGCGAACATGGTAGCCTGTTTCTTCGTAGGCTTCTCGAATAGCGGCTTCCTCTGGCGTCTCGTGGTGATGAAGATGCCCTCCGGGCTGACTCCAAAGTCCTTTGTACTTTGGCTTTGCCTCTTGAACCATTAGGATAAATCCTTCGTGCTCGATAAAGATCGAGACCGTCAGTTTGGAAAGAACTTCTTGATTCATAACTCCCCCATCGCGCAGATAGAGTATGTTGGGTATATTCTGATGGCAAAATTAGCACGCACAGTTATTGCGGTCAACGACGCACCAGCAAAACACTGATCGATGTCGAAAAAAATGTTTGGCAATTATGCTTTTATGTGTATAGTACGGAGTGAACATTTTTGTTCACTGTGCTTGTTCAAGTGGAGAAAAGACGATGGTGAGAAAGATCGTGATCGGGCTCGTAACCTTGATTCTTGTAAGCGTTGGGTTCTATCTATTCATCACTCCGACCCCTCCGATGGCGAAGGATACGAGACTGGTCACAGA